>CAMOGG010000005.1 GCA_946614095.1 uncultured Caryophanales bacterium
AGTAATGGGTATTAATGATGAATTTTATTCCTTTGATTTATATGCAAATTGGAATAATAAAAAGAAAACTAGTGGAATAGATATTTCTAGTGAAAAAAAATCTTCCTCTTCTAGTACAAGTACTACTAAGAAGGCAACGTCTTTTACAATTAGTGCTTCTAAAAGTAGTATTGCAGTTGGAGAAAGTATACCTTTAAGTACTACATTTAAACCAAGTGGATCTAAAAAGGAGTCTATTACTTGGAGTAGTTCTAATACAAAGATTGCAACTGTTTCTTCTAGTGGCAAAGTAGTTGGAGTTAGTGCAGGTACAGTTAAGATTACTGGAAAAAGTAAGAATGGTTTAACTAGTTCTATTCGTATTATTGTTATTAAGAAAACAGAAAAAGCATCTACTCATAAAGTAACTATAAAGTATCATGCAAACGGAGGAAAGCTTGCGAGTAAATATGATTCTCGTATTTCTTTAAAAAATGGTTATGTTTATTATAATAATAGTTATTATGTGAGTAATATTTTATATAATCAAGCTTTATCTTCTAATGGTTTAGCAGATTATAATAATCCAGGTTGGATTAATCTTGAAAAAAGTGGTTATTCTATTTCAAATGGACAAGAGTGGAATACAAAAAAAGATGGTACTGGTAAAAGTTATAAGCAGGCCACTTCCTATAAAGCAAATGATTTTTGTGATGCTTCTAAGAAGAATTGTACTGTGGTTTTATATGCTAATTGGAAAGCTATTAAAGCAAAATCAATTACGATTTCTCCTACTGTTACTAAAATTGCTGAAAAAGACAAGGTTCATTTAAAAGTAAATTATACTCCTACTAATGCTTTAAATGAAAAATTAACTTGGTCTTCTTCTAATACTGCAGTAGCAACGGTTAATTCTTCTGGGGAATTAGTAGGAAAAAAAGCGGGTACTACAACGATTTCTGTAAAAAGCTCTAGTGGTTTGACTAGTAGTTTTCAGTTGACTGTTCAAAAATCTACACATAAGGTGATTATAAAGTATCATGCAAATGGTGGGTCATTAAGTAAACAACATGGTAATTCTGTTAGAATTCATAACGGTTTTATTCAAGTAAAAAAGAATGTTTTTTATACTGATGAAGTTCAAACGTTAAGTTATGGGACTACATTAAATAGCTATGGTTTATCAGATTATAATAATTCTAGTTATATTAATCTGGAAAAGAATGGTGCCTCAATAGTATATGAAGCAGAGTGGAACACGAAAGCTGACGGAACAGGACGAAGTTTTAGTCAATATGGTTCTTATAAAGCAAGTGATTTTTGTGATGCTTCTAAGAAGGATTGTACTATTACTCTTTACGCTAATTGGAATGTTTTGTATGGTAAAATTCATGTTATTGATTTTTATCCTTCTAATTATGCTCATGGAAAACTTGTGAATGGTATGATTCAAGAAAATCAAAAGGGCTTATCTGGTGACTCTGTTTTAATTGAATCTAATGGAAAATATATATTGATGGATACTGGAATAGAGACTAGTCTCAGTACATTGGAAAAGCGTTTAGCTTCTCTTGGGGTAAAGAGAATGAGCCTTTATGTGTCACATTATCATGGTGATCATTGTGGAAAGATTGCTTCTCTGATTGGAAAGTATCAAAAAAATATTGAAAAAATTTATTTACCTAAGATAGAATCTAGTACTGACACAGCTAATTGTCCTTATTGTAGTCAGATGTATAGTAATTATAATACTATTGTTCAGAAAGCAAAGGAATGTGGTATTTCTGACCGAATCGTTATTCTTACTACTGGAAGTCAGTTTTCTGTTGGAAAAGCTAAATTTCAAGTACTTTATCAAAGAATTGGTAAGGATGTTCCAACGTCATTAAATGAGGGTAGTGGAAAATATACTAATAATTCTTCTTTGGTAACTATGGTAACAATAGGAAAAACTCGCTATTTAACTTCAGGAGATATTGAAGTAGAAACTGAACAACAATTAGTTGATAAAGGTATTAATATTAAAGCTGATATTTTTAAATTGAATCATCATAGTGGAGGAACTAGTAATCAAGCAAACTTTATTCAAAAAGTAAATCCTACTTATGTATTTTATGAATCAGATTGGGATTTTAATAATCAATTAACTGATTGGTATTGGATTAATGATGCTTTTGATTTGGTGGCAGGTGATTATCAAAATGGAATTGCTACTAGAAGTCGTTTTAGAGGGGCTAATATTTTGAGTCAACGCTACAATGGTAATATTACTTATACTATTTATAATCATAATGAGATTCGTATTAATGCTACTAGAAATCAAACGAGACTTAGAGTAGAATATAAGACATCAAATAACCAAACTTTAAAAATTGAACATTATCAATTCTTAAAAGGGGTAAAACAATCTATTCGTTCTTATAATGGGAAGGTTTATAATAGTTCAGGAGGTAGATATCAAGTTCCATATTATTTGGATGTTTCTAATTGTGGTGGTGTTTCTGGATATAAAGCCAAAGATTCTCGGATTGTAAAGGTAGACAGTTCAAAGGATAATAACATTAAATCACTAGTGGTTACTTGTGTTAAAAAGTAAAGATACATTAAAGTTCATCTTTTCTTTTTTTTTCTTGAAAACGTTATTGGTTTTATAGTATAATTTTTTTAGAATAGGAAAGTAGTAAAGAGGGGATATTATGTTTGATCGAATTACATATATTAGCAATACTGGATGTAATATTATATTAAAAGAAGATAGAGATATTTCTATTAATTTGATGAATATGCATTTGATTTTTGAAGATAATAATAAGAAAATATTGGGAGAAGTAGATGACCTTGATGGGAATGTTGTTAAGGCTAGGTTTTTAGGTGAAATTGTAGGTGATAAATTACTTGGTGGTACTATTCGTAAACCGAGTTTGGATGCTAAAATACGGGTTATTGAAAAGAGTGAAATTCCATTAATTACTGGAACTGATACTACAGGTTGGATGAAATTAGGTGTAAGTCCTTTTTACGATGGATTTCCTGTTTATTTAGATGTTAATAATTTCTTTAGTAATCATTTTGCAATATTTGGTAATACTGGATCTGGTAAATCTTGTGGTGTTTCAAGATTATTTCAAAATATGTTTCAGGATCAAAGACTAAATCCTTATAAAGCTAATATATTAATATTTGATTCTTCTGCTGAATATTATAATGCTTTTTCTAATTTGAATCAGATTAATGGTAATTATAATTATCGTTTTTATAGTACAAATGAGGTAGAAGGATTAGGAGAAAAATTAAGATTACCAATTTATTTATTAAATAAAGATGATTTAGCATTATTGTTACAATGTACTTCTCATTCACAATTACCAATTATTGAAAGAATGTTAAAGCTTGCATTAGTTTTTAGTCAAAATGATATGGATTCTAATGCTTATAAAAATCATTTGATTGCAAAAGCTATTATGACCATTCTTTATACAAATGAAACAGCTCCTAATAAAAGAAATGAAATATTTTCTATTTTAGCTAGTTGCTCTACAGATGAATTTAACTTAGAAGCTCCTGTACAAGGTGTTGGATATGTACGTAAATTTCGTGAGTGTTTTTTAATTGATAATTCTGGTAATTTTACGGAAAGTGTATTGTTGACAGAATATGTTAATTCTTTTATCAAAGATGAGTATGATAATTATGAGCCACATACAGGTGTTTATTATGATTTAAAAACTTTGGAAAGAGCTCTTAACTTTACATTAATTAGTGAAGGATGGCTTAGAAATGAGCAAACTTATGGTGATTCTGTAACGATTCGTGTTCGTTTACATGCTTTGATTGTAGGAGATAATGCTAAGTATTTTGATGTTCCTGATTATATTTCTTTAGAATCATATTTATCTTCTATGTTGATTAGTGAGGGACGTAAGTATCAAATTGTTAACATTAACTTGAGTGACATTGATGATGACTTTGCTAAAGTCCTTACCAAAATATATTCTCGTTTGGTTTTTGATTTTTCTAAGTCATTAAAGGACCGTGGTAGTATTCCTTTCCATATTATTCTTGAAGAAGCACATCGTTATATACAATCTGACCAAGATCGTTTCTTATTTGGTTATAATATTTTTGAACGAATTGCTAAAGAGGGACGTAAATATGGTGTTATTTTGGGAATCATTACTCAAAGGCCGGTTGAACTTTCTGATAATGTTATTTCTCAGTGTACAAATTTCTTAATTTTTAAGATTAATCACCCTGCTGATCTTGAATATATGAGAAAAATGATTCCAAATATAACAGATGAAATTGTTGAAAAACAAAAATCATTACAATCTGGTACTTGTTTAGGATTTGGTTTAGGTTTTAAAATTCCATTGATAGTTAAGATGGAAATGCCTAATCCGTCTCCTTTATCTAGTAACTGTGATGTTGTTAATATATGGAATGGTTCAAGTCATAGAGCACCTTCTGTTTCAGATTCACTTGGATCTAATAGTATGGGTGTAAATCCAATGAATGCAACTTCAATTCCTACTGCTACTCCTACAGAACAGCCTAGTTTTTATACTCAATCTGCAAGTGAAAAACCTATGGATTTGAACTTAAAAGCTGATGATTCTAGTGAAGCAAAAGCTGAGACTGTTGAAGAAAAAAGTAGTGAAGTAATTGAAATTCCTTCTAAGCCAGTTGAGGACACTTCAATTGGTAATCGTTTGAGTAATCCTTTAGTAGAAGAAAGTGCGCCAACGTTTGGCTCTATTCCTTCTGTTGGATTATCTCAGGCTACTAATAGTTCTTTGTCTAGTGATGTTACATCAGTGGTGGTAAAGCCACCAGAGGAAAATCTTGGAATTTCATCTTCTTCAGAGTCTGCTTTATCTATTGCTGGTTTTTCAGCAGATACATCAGAGAGTCCAGCTGGGCCTGAAGAAAAATTTGATGATTCGTTTATCATTGGTGCTACTTCTTCTGAACCTAGTCAAAATAATGATGTTAGTTCTGTAGATGAAAAGCCTACTTTGGTAGAGCTTCAGCCAGATGAACCTGCAACTGCCATTTCGGAGATTTCAGAAGTTCATATAAATTCTCAAGGAATGCCAGAAATGCAAATTTCAAATTCAGGAGCAGTTCCATCTATGGAATCTGAAAATACAGGAGATACAGTACTTGACTTATCTTATGATGATGATGATGATGATGGAGATTCTGAATTTGGACCTGATTTTAGTTAAAAAGGGAAGTTTATTAGGACTTCTTTTTCTTTTGGTTATTTGTTATAATATGGATTAGGTGATAAAAATGTTTGAAAGTTTAGGAGATCGTTTACAAAATGCATTACATAAGATAAAGGGTTATGGAAAAATAACTGAGGATAATATTTCAGATGCTATGAGGGAAATACGTCTTGCTTTGCTGGAAGCAGATGTTAACTATCAAGTTGTAAAAGAGTTTACTGCTACTGTAAAGGAAAAAGCCTTAGGAGAAGAAGTAGTTTCTAGTATTCATCCAGGTGATTTGTTTGTTAAAATTGTAAAAGATGAGTTGACGGAATTATTAGGGGGAGAGAGTGAACCATTAAACGTTAAAGGAAGTCCAGCTGTTTTGATGTTGGTAGGATTGCAGGGTTCAGGAAAAACTACTACTATAGCAAAACTTGCTAATTTTTTAAGAAAAAAGCACAATAAAAAGCCGTTATTGGTGGCTTGTGATGTATATCGTCCTGCCGCAATTGATCAATTGGTTCAATTAGGAAAACAATTAAATATTGAAGTTTATCAAGAAGGTAAAAAAGATCCTGTTAAAATATCTCAGAATGCTATTTCTTATGCAAATGAGAATCATTATGATTATGTTTTAATTGATACAGCAGGTCGTTTACATGTTGATGAGGAATTAATGGATGAACTAGATCATATACAAGCTGAAATTCAACCTCAAGAGACATTATTAGTAATTGATTCCATGATGGGACAAGATGCTATTAACGTGATTACTGGTTTTCATGATCGATTGCCATTAACGGGTGTTATTCTTACAAAATTAGATGGAGATACTAGAGGAGGAGTTGCTTTATCTGTTCGACATTTGACTCATGTTCCTATTAAGTTTGTTGGTGTATCTGAAAAATTAGATGGATTGGATTCATTTGATCCGGAAAGAATGGCTGGTAGAATTTTGGGAATGGGAGATATTGTTTCATTAGTTGAAAAAGCAACAGAATCTATTGATGAGAAAGAGGCCGAAAAGACTGCTAAGAGAATGCAAGAAGGGAAATTTGATTTGGAGGACTTTTTGTCTACACTAAAACAAATGAAAAAATTAGGACCATTAGAGAATTTAATTAAATTAATACCTGGTGCTAAAAAAATGGGACTTACAAATGTTCAAATTGATCCAAAACAAATGGCGCATATTGAGGCAATTGTTCTTTCTATGACTCCAAAAGAGAGAAGAAACCCTTCTATTATAAAAGCTAGTAGGAAAACAAGAATTGCAAAGGGATGTGGATTATCTGTTCAAGAGGTGAATAAATTACTTCAACAATTTGATCAAATGAAGAAAATGATGAAACAAGTTTCAAATGGTAACTTTAAGATGCCTTTTTAAAAAAAATGAATCATTGTCTTTAGGCATATTATGTAGAATAAATTCATTATTTACATACAATATTTTAGGAGGTATTATATGTATAATAATGAATTTTTTCAGAATATGAATATGGAATCTAATATTACTGGTGATAATAATGTGGTGAATAATGAGATGGATGTGGATGTAAGTTATATGAATCAAGGAAATGGACCTATGATGGGAACTCCTATGAATGAAGGAGTACAAGAAAGAGTGATTAATAGGACTTTTGTTCATGAAGTTCCACATGTATGTCCAATTCATACTCGTATTATTAATCATCATGTTTATAAGCATACTTATCGTCCTCAATATACTTGTTCTGAGGAAAATGTATGCAGTAATGTTCAATGTGGCTCATGCTGTCAGTTTCGATAAAATGAAAAATCACTTTAGTGGTTTTTTCTTTTTGGTGTTATACTATTTTTATGAAAAGAAATAAAATTATTTTTGTATTATTAATTGTTATATTTTTTATTGTGTTATTTTATTATTATTGGGGTTCAACCATTATAGAGTTTGATGTATGTGATGATAATGTTCATGTTTCTTGGTATAAAAATGAAGATGGAGAATATTATTTTTTTCTACCGAAAGAAATGTCTAGAGAATCTTTATCTGTAGAATTAAAGTTTATTTTTTCTTCTGTATCAGTTGACTCATATCAAGAAAATCGTTCATTTATTGAAAAAATTTCTATGGAAGATAAGTGTTCTTCTTTTCAATATGATACCTTTCTTGTTCAAGCAAAGTCTTTCTTTTCAAGGAAAAGGGAATATATTATTCATGTAATGCAGTCTGATTTGCCTTCTGTTTTTTTAGATATCGATGGTGGAGATAGTTCTTTTCAAAAGATTCTATCGGATGACATTTGGCATCGTGTTTCTTATCCTGGAAATATAACAGCTTTTGGTTCTGACTCTTCTGTTTTTACGAATCCTGTAAAAAAAATACGTGGTCGTGGCAACTCTACTTGGTTACGAGAAAAAAAGCCCTTTCAAATTTCTTTTTCAAAAGAAGTATCTTTATTAGGAATGAAAAAATCAAAAAAATGGGTTCTTCTAGCAAACCATTGGGATGGATCTTTGTCTCGTAATTATTTATGGTTAACGCTTGCAAATAAAATGGGGATTGATTATAGTGTAGATTGTGTTCCTAGTGATTTATATATTAATCATCATTATATGGGTTCATATTTAATTACTAATAAAGTAGAAGCTTCTCCTAGTAGTATTCCCTTAGAAGACGGATATTTATTTGAAATTATGAATCAATCAATTCATGATTTAGAATTAGAGCATGGATATCAAATCAATATACACTATCCTAATATCAAAAAAATGTCTTTGAGTCGTGCTAATCAAGTAAAACAGGATGCTTTAGAATATTTAAATCATATTGAATCTCTTTTGTATGATACTCATGTTTCTTTGAATGAATTAGATGATTTTATTGATATTGATTCTTTTATTAAGTATTATTGGATACAAGAATTATCAGAAAATTATGATGTAAGTCGTGGTAGTAATTTTTTATATGTACAAGATAATCGATTGCATATTGGTCCGGTTTGGGATATGGATAACACGTTGAATAGGAGTTATTATTATGCTAATACAAGGGAACATTATATTTTAAATAATTCTAGACTTGCATCTCGATCATTAGAAAACTGGTTTCAAGTTCTTTTTCAAAAAGAAGGATTTGCTGATTTAATAGATGATTATTACAAGAATCATGTTGAGTTGTTTCATCAACTTGTTTCTAGTTTTGATGATTATCAAACTTTGATTTCACAGAGTGCTACTATGAATTATGTACGTTGGTCTTATGATAAAATGAGAAAGGAGCAAATTCGTCCTTGGTTAGAAAATGATGTTTCTTTCCATACTTCTTGTATTTTATTACGAGAAAGTTTATTGAATCGTTTAGATTATTATGATAAGCAGTATGCTAATGATTCGTAATTGTTGCAAATGTTTTGTCTAATCATGTCAACTCTATTGCTATTTTACATTCCTTCGTTTATTCTAATACTAGGGAGTGTGATACGAATGATTTATCCTTCTATTGATAAATTGCTTAATATTGTTGATTCAAAATATGAATTAGTTCATATTGCGGCAAGAAGGAGTAAGCAAATTGCAAAAGATGGATATTTGCAAATGCCTGAGTCCGAGTACAAAAGTAAAAAGAATATAGGAAGGGCTCTCGAAGAAGTCTCTGAAGGACTTATCGAAGTGAAGAAGAAAGATGAATAAAGTCTTTCTTTTTTTTAGGGTACATTGACAAACAAACAAGTGTACGATATATTATCTTTAGTGCTTGTAAAGGATGTGATCTTGGATGAAAATTAATAAATATAAAAAAGGTACTCGTGGACAATATAAAGTAGAATTAGATGATGGTAGAGTTCTAGTTCTTTATGAAGAGGTCATCTTAAAATATCAATTATTGATAAAAAAAGAAATTGATGAAGAAATGATGATTCAAGTTGATTCCTATAATCAAGAGTGTGATGTTTATTACGTAGCATTGAATCGATTGAATCGTCGTGCTCAAAGTGTTTATGACTTAAGGAACTATTTATTACAAAAGGAATACCCAGAAGAACTTATTGAAAAAGCTATTCTGAAACTCATTAGTCAAGGATATTTGAATGATCAGATTTATGCGAGAAGTTATATTCATAATCAAATGATTACTTCTTCAAAAGGTCCTTATCGATTAGAAAAAGAATTGTTAGAGAAGAAAATTGATATTGATGTGATACGTGAAGAATTAGGTGCTTTTACAGAGGATGAACAATTACAAAAAATTGAAAAGATTGTTCATAAAGATATTGAAATAAATCATTCAAGGGGAGGTTCTGTTTTAAAACAAAAGATTTTTTTAGATTTAAAAACTTTGGGACATGATATTTCCCTTATTAATAGAGTTTTAAATCAGCATACTTTTAGTAATAATCAAGAACTAGCAAAAAGAGAATATGAAAAATTATATCGTAAATATAGTAGAAAATATCAAGGAGCAGAATTAGAATATAAAATTAAGGAAAAATTATATCAAAAAGGATTGGAGTTTTTTCCTTCTGAATAAAGAAAAAAGAATCCATTATTAGATTCTTTTTATGATGCAGATGATGTAGATGATGCTGCATTTTTAATTAATTCATCCATGTAATTATTATATGCTTTTTTTAGAGTATCATCATTCCATTTTATTTTATTATTTTCTCTAATTTCTCTTAATGCTACATAGTATAGAGTATTGTCATTCTTTAGCTTTTGATCTGTTAATTTTTCTTTGATGTCTTCTTTTACTGTTTTTAGTTTTGGTTTATCTTTTTGTCCAGTTTTTAGAATAATATGATAGCCATATTCTGTTTTTACTGGCTCTTTGGTATAGGCATTTACCTCTAGTTTTTTGACAGCATCGCTGAATTCTGTAACCATATCACTTAAATCAAAGTATCCTAGGTCACCACCATTTGAAGCATTGGATTCATCAGAGGAATATTTTTTTGCAAGATCTTCAAATTTTTTTCCATTATCTAGTTGCTTGATAATTTTTTCAGCTTTTTTCTTTGCATTTTCATCTGCTTTTGTTTTTTCCTCTTCTGTTGCATCTTCTTTAGCATCTACTGAAATTAAAATATGACTTGCTTTTACTTGACCTGTAGTGTTTTCTTCATAATATTTTTTAATTTCATCGTCTTTAATATTTTCATTGACATAATCTTTTACAGCTTGTTGTCTTTTATATTCTAGACTTAGTTTTGTTTCTAGTTCTTTTTCAGAATCTACTCCAAAATATTGTTTGATAACTGATTTATAAGTATCTTCATTACTACCATAATATGACTTTATTTGATTGATTTGGTTTTCTATATACTTTTTTTCTTCGTCATCTTCTTTATATTTCTTATCTAAAATACTGTGGTCAATCATTTCAATTAAAGCAGAAATATTGTCTTCTTTTATTTTGTTGTAATATTCTGTTGCGGTAAATTTGTCACCCTTTATTGAGATAGCTACCTTGGAACCGTTTTTCACCTCTATTTCTTTGCCACAACCTGTTGTGATGAATGATAAGACTAATAAGGTACTTATACCTAGAAGCCATTTTTTATTTTTCATTTTTTTCCCTCCTGTACACATTAAATCATAACAAAAAAATAGAATTGTTGCAATAATAATGATAGATATAAGAACATATTTTGTAATTTCCCATAAAATATCTTGAAAGCAATTAAAAAGGAGGAATCATTATGAATAATTGTGGATCATCAACTGTTGGTGGAAATGCTTCTGGTGCAATTGTACTTGTTTTATTTATACTTTTAATTATTATTTTAGGCGCTTATATTTAAGCAATAAATGTTGGAAGAGGGTATACCTCTTTTTCTTTTGTGTATATTAATAAAGGTGAAGCCTATGTATTACGCTAATTTATATATATTCGGTTCTATGCTTGGTTATATTCATGAGACGATATTAAAACTATTATTCTTTCCTTCTATCAATAATGGTTTGTTATATGGACCATGGATTCCAATTTATGGAATTGGTTTTGTTTTAATTGTTTATTGTAGTAGAAAGATTGGTTTATTAAAAAAATCTAAGCTTATTAAAACGATTATATTATTTTTCTTATTGGCTTTTTCTTTGATGTTTTTGGAAGAGGTTGGTGGTGTTTTGATTGAATTTTTATTTCATCGTATTTTTTGGAATTATTCTAAGTTGCCCTTTCATATAGGACCTTATATTTCTTTGGAAATTTGTTTTATATGGGGAGTTTTATCGTTGATGATTATTTTTTATTTAGAACCTTTTTTAGAATTATTTTTAAAAAAAATACCAATTATGATTAGTATTGGTATTCTTTTTCTTCAATTAATTGATTTTTTATTATTGTTTTTCTGATAACTTTTGATAAACTTCTTCGATATCTGAAAGTTTTGTCTCATCATATTTATATTCTACATTATCATCGGGGTATCTAGGTGTTAGATGAATGTGGAAATGCCTAATTTCTTGGCCCAACTCATTATTTTCTGCAATTGTTAGACCTTCACAGTTTAAATTTTTCTTTAATAGTGGATATAACACATCCCTGATAATTTGAAAACTATGGGTAATAATTTCCTCTTTAATATCCATAATGTTTACATAATGTTCTTTTGGTAAGATTAGTAAATGTCCATCCGTAGAAGGATTTATGTTCATAATTACTTTGATGAGATTGTCCTCATACACTGTTTTAGATGGTAACTCTCCTTTTATAATTTTACAAAAAATACAATCGTTCATTTCTTATACCTCCTTAATTTAAATATTGATATGTAATTTTGTTTTGTTTTACTAATTTTGAATTATTATCATTTAGAATATCTATAATGATTTGTCTATTTTGTTCATTCATAATAAAATCTTCTGTTAGATTTTCTATCTTTATTGACTCTGTTATTTCTTTTTTATTAGTGATTATGAAAGAAAAATTCTTAGGAGTAATATGATTTTTTTGAAATTGTTTTATTGTAGATATTATATTATCTGTTATTTCTTTGGAATTCCAGTTATCTATTTTTATTTCTGTTTCTATTGTATAAAATTTTAATTGTGAGAGGTTTTCTTCTTTTAAGATTCTATCTTTTACTGCTTCTGTGTAATTATCTAAAGTAGTGAGAATTGTTATTGTGCATTGGATGTTTGTTTTTTCTTTTATTTCTTTTTCTAGTTTTTTTTGAATATGCTGAAATAATTTTTTTCCTTGAAGATAGTCTTCTTGATAAGTATCTTTTATTTGATGTTTGGAGTAGATTAAGTAAAAATAATGATTTTTATTTTCTTTTGATACTATTTTTGCTTGAAATTTTGTATCTTTATAATTTATTTTGTTCATTGTTAAACTGCTTTTCATGTTCCTATAGTTTGTTTCTAAATAGGAATTAAATTTTTTTTGAACTTTTGGAAGAAAAATTATATCTGCTTTTTCATTTATTATAATGAAGCTAAAGATTATTATGATGAAAAAGGTAAAAATTCTTCTTTGTAATAATAGTTTTTGTTTATTCATTTTAGTCACCAACAATATTTTATCGTATATTGAATTAGAATGCAATTTTAATAAATTTTTAAAAATAGTTGTTTTGCTTTTTTTTTTATGATATATTATTTAATAGATTAAAGTAGAATATGGGTGGTGTTTTATATGTCATTAAAAAATCAAAAGGGAATTGTTAGATATCAGGGACGTGATGATATTGTTTGTTCTTATGGAATTCGAGATGACGGCAAACAATTTTATTATTTAGATACAAATGCTTTAAAAAATGGAAATCGTATTGCTACTACGGCATTAGTTGAAGCAGTTGATCCAATGGTTAAGGCTAGTAATATTGGTCTTATTGACTCTGAAGGAAAAGAAATTATTGAATTTAATAATCGTTCTATTCGTCCTGTTAATGATGATATTATTTTAGTGGAACCTGCTACTCCTGTTACACAAAGTGTAATTGATGCTATTCAGTTGAAAAGTGATCCATTATCTGCAACAAAACTTGTATCTACGCCTGCTTTGATTAAGGAAAAATTAAATACTAAAGTTGGAAATGATGGTAGATATTTATTTAATGATCAGTTTTCAGAAGCTACTGTTTGTGATATTAATGGTAATAATCTAGTAAATGATGAAAGATATAGTTTTATAGTTACAAATGGGAAAAGTTTATTTTTTAGTAAAAATACAGCTGATTCTGATATAACAGATTATTCTATATTACCACCTGAAGTTCAAAGTGATGTAACACCAGCAAATGATACACAGACTATTGATGTTAGTGAAGTTGAAGTACCAAAAGATGTAGTTGAAAATGCTTTAAGTGGTGTTTCTATGAATGAAGGTTCTCAAATTGAGGAAGAAGTTGTAGAAACTCCAGCAGAGACGGAAGTTGACTCATCTTTGGTAGATGAAAAAGTTGCAGTAGAAGCTCCTGCAGAAGATGTTGTACAAGAAACTCCTATTGAAGAGGTTTCTTCGGAGAAGAGTGCTTCTGAAGTTTCAGTAGAAGAAACTACTTCGAATGATTTATCAGATACTGTTCAAAATACTAGTATGGAGAGTGGCTTTGAAATTCCAAAGGTTTCTATTGAGATTCCAAAGATACCAGAAAGTGTTCCTCCTGTTTCTATGAATAATGAAACTCCTTCTGATGCTGTTTCAGAGAATGTTGAGGATGCTGTAGAAGATGAGAATACTGATGAATCAGAAAAAGAGGAAATCATTTTTGATACAATTCCTGGTGAAAGTTCTAAAGAAGAACCAGTTGAAGAAGAAGCAGTATTTCCAGAGGAAAAGGATGAAGATACTGTTTTAGGAGAAGAGGAAGTATTCACGACTTCCGTTGTTCCGGATAAAATTGAGAATGCTGATATGGAAGAGTCTGCATCTGATGTTGATGGCATAGACATAACTTCAAAGGAGGCTGAATCTGAAGTAGAAGATGATGCTGATGAGACTTCAGTGAAAGTAGAAGAGACTGGAGAAAAAGAAGAAGAAAATAATACTGATAAAGAAGTTGAAACGGAAAAAGAAACTATTCCAGTTGAAGTGGTTTCTCCAGAAGACGTAGAGGAAGTGGTTAGTCCAATGACAATTGTTGATCAAGATGAAAAAATTGATTTTGGCATTGATGAAGATATGGAAACTGATAATATGATTGATTTTACTAAAGATGAAGATGATAGTGTCGTAACTGATTTAGATGATGAAGATATGGCTTTATTTGCTGAACCAAAAGATGAGACTAGAGAAATGGAGATGAACCATATGGATTCTTTTGATGATATCGATTATAAAGAGCCTTCTGTAGAATCTAATGATGATAATATTATGGCTGATGTTGCAAAGACTATGACTGCTTTGATGACTAGAGTTAAAGTCGTAGAAGCTCAGCTTTCGGAAGAAAAGGCAAAGAATGCAAAGTTAACTTCTTCTGGAAGAAATTTGGTTGAGAAGAATAGAATGCTTGCTAAGAAAATTGAAGTTATAACGAATAAAAATACTAGTTTAGAAGCAAGTGTTTCTAAGGCAAATTCTGTTAATAGTGTTTTGGAAAATAGAGTTCATGAACAAAAAAGAGTTATGGATGCTCAAAATCGTGAGTTACAAATGCTTCGTCCATTATTACAGGATAAAGAAAAGGTGGTTGGCATACTTGCAGATGTACAAGCACTTTTGGAAGAGGAAAATTCTGTTAAAGTACGATAAAATAGGAAAACTAGCAATGACTAGTTTTTTTTCTTGTTTTCAGTTCTTTGTTTTGGTAAAATAAGAATGTCTTTGTTACTGAATGTCCTTTCTTTTTTTATCTTTTTAGAATAGAATATGATAGTAATATAGTATATTATAAGAATGGGAGATGGTAATGTGAATCGTGATGACTTTCCTATGCTAGCAAGTGATATTGTCTATTTTGATAATGGTGCAACAACTTTAAAGCCAACATGTGTTGTTGATGCTATGAATCGATATTATTTAGAACATACTTCTAACATTCATCGTGGAGATTATGATGCAGCTATTAAGACCAATCAATTATATGATGGAGTAAGAGATATTGTAGGAAAATTTGTTCATTGTGATCCTGAATGTGTGGTTTATACTAGTGGTACGACAATGTCTATTAACATGGTTGTGTTTGGTTATATGAAAAAGCATTTAAAAGCAGGAGATGAAGTTTTATTAAATAAAGCGGAACATGCTTCTAATGTTTTACCATGGTTACGATTACAGGAAGAAATTGATATTCAAGTGAAATTTGTTCCACTTAATTCTGATTATGAGTTGACTTTGGATAATATTAAAAAATCAGTTTCTAAGAAGACTAAAGTAATTTCTTTGGCTCATGTAAGTAATGTTCTTGGAGATGTTCGAGATATTGAGAGTATTGGTCAATACTGTGAAGAAAATCATATTCTATTTCATGTTGATGGCGCACAGAGCGTTCCTCATATGGGTGTCGATTTTCAAAAGTGTAAGATAGATTTTTTAAGTTTCTCTGGTCATAAAATGTGTGGGCCTACTGGAGTTGGAGTTTTAATTGGCAAGAAAGAATTATTAGAAGAGATGGATCCTATTCTGTATGGTGGAGGAATGAATTCTTTTTTTGAAGCTGATTCTTCTTATGAACTAAAAAATGTTCCTATAAAATTTGAAGCTGGGACACCACCTATTGCTGAAGTTATTGGCCTTGGAGAAGCAATTCAATATTTAATGAGTATTGGTATGGATAAGATACACAATCATGAGATAAAACTGAAAAAGTATTTATTATCTAAGATTGAAAAAATTCCAAATCTAATTGTTTATAATCGTAATACGAATAGTGGAATTTTTGCTTTTAACATTGATGGTGTTTTTGCTCAAGACTCTTCTATCTATTTGAATCATTATCATATTTATGTAAGAGCAGGAAATCATTGTGCTAAAATGTTAAAGGATGAGATTCAAATTAAGAATACTGTTCGTGTTAGTATGTATTTTTATAATAACTATGAAGATATTGATCGATTAGTGGAAGCTTTAGCAAATAGTGAAGATATTTTTAAAATTGTTTTGTAGGTGAGATTATGGATAGTAATTTGCGAAGAGAGATTATATTAGAGAATTATCAGGAACCAGTTAATCGAGGATTAATTGACGATGATAGTTATCTCAAGACTAATACTAATAGTGAGAGTTGTATTGATAATTTAGATTTTATGATGAAGATAGAAGATGGTGTGGTGAGGGACATTCGTTTTGATGGAGAGGCTTGTGCTATTAGTACATCTGCTACTTCTATTATGATTCAAAAACTATTAGGAAAGAAAATAGAAGATGTAAAAAAAATATTAGAAAATTATAAAAGAATGGTACAAGAAGAGGATTATGATGCCAATATTCTTGGTGAATTAAATGTGTATGATGAAATATATCAACAACCAAATCGAAAGAATTGTGCATTATTACCACTTGTATCTATTGAAAAAATGTTGGGGGAAATTGAAGATGAGTCAAAAAATTAATACAGAGAAATTAAAATTAGCAGAGATTAGGCTATTTGATACGGAAAAAATGGCTTCTGAAATACCATCTGTTCATGGTTATACTTTTTTATATGAACAAGATGGAAAATATCAGAATATTTTTCGTGGAGAAGATGGATTACCAGTTTTTGAAAGAGTTCCTTATTCCAATTCTACTTTGGATGGAGAAGATTTTGGTAGTAAGATTATTTTGTTGCAGGGAGATGTTCAAGATGGTCCTTGTTATATTATTCCATCTACATCAGGAAAGATTCTTTTTGGAAAGGAGCAAATTTCTATATCAGAATTAAAAACTTATATTCTTCATTCTAATTATTATTTTATAGATAGGCTATCTATTATGGAAGAAGAGTATTCTTCTATCCTTCAGTGGCTTTGTAACCACAAGAAGAGAGATCAAGATATTAAACTAAGAAGAGAATTTCAAGAGTATTTTGGTGATTCTTCTAAGATTTTTGTAAAAAAGTAAAATTCTTTGGTTTTTTAAGATTGAAAGAGATTTCTAGTTGAAAAGTAATTTTTTGCTTTAGGAGATTTCTTTTTTTTGGTTCTTTTTTCTTTGGAAAAATAAAAATTGGTGATTTGCCTCTTCTAATTATTTGCAGTAATATACCGCTTTGAGAGGAGGTGATTCATGTTAAATCAAATTATTCTTGTAGGTAGATTGACACGAGATGTTGTTGTGAACAAGTCAGAAAATGGAACAAAAGTTGCGACTATTTCTTTAGCAATTCCAAGAAGCTTTAAAAATAGTGAAGGTTCTTATGATACTGACTTTGTTGATTGTGTAGCCTTTGAAAGTATTGCTGAAAATACTAGTGAATATTGTAGCAAAGGAGATATAGTTGGCGTAAAAGGTAGAGTTCAATCTAGAATAATTGAAAAAGAAGAAAAAAGGGAAAATGTTGTAGAAATTATTGCTGAGAAAGTAACATTTTTATCTAACCATACTAAAGAAGAAAAAGAAAACAACTGATAGTCAGTTGTTTTTTTTTATTAATTTGTTGTCAAAATATGTGTCTTGTGTCTTCTTATTAATTTTGATATACTGATTTTAGAAAATAGGTGATAGTATTATGATAGTTGATTATGATGAGAGACAACTTGATGTTGGAAGACATGTTGTAGTACAGATTGAAAATAGCAGTGAGAATTTGAAGTCTACTATTCAAGAAAGTTTTGATTCAATAAAAGCAGCTGCTAAGCAGTATAAGGTTAATTTAGATGGTACTGTTGATGCTTCTATAATTGATACTACTATTTCTGATTTTAATGAATATTTGGATCAAACTTCTCAGTTGGCTACAATACAAGCGGGATTTCTTCAGGATTATGAGAGCGGAGCTTTGGCTTCGGAGGCCATTTATAAAATGACTTCTGCGGATGAACTTTTAAGAAGAAAGATTGCTAGTTCTAATAATGAACTACATCCTGATGCTTTGACTAGGCTTGGTGCTACAGTTGGCTTAGGAGTTTCTATGTTTGGAGAGGGATTTATTGGCTTTTTTGAGGATATTGGTGATGCTGCTTTATGCTTAGGAAGTGGTGTTACTAGTGTATTAGGCTTTAAAGGTGCTTCTGAACAACTAAAGTCTTATTCTGATTATGAATTTTCTAAGAATTTGATTGAAGAAAATGATTATTTTCGACAGCTTAATAAAAATAGTTATTTTGATAAAAATAGTGCTTATGCTAATATATGTAAGGGAGTAGGAAAAGCGACTGCAGCCGCAGTTACTACTCGTGTGGCTTCTAAAATGTTAGCTCATCATTTGTCTAATACTGGAAAGGTTGCTAATGTTACAGAAGAAACTACTCAGGCAGAGTATGCAAAGCAAGCTTTTCGTCAAGCAAAAAGTACAGTTAAAAAAGTTGACGAAACTAGAAAAGTTGTGCAAGAAGAAGTTGAAAATGTTAGTGATCATGTCGGAAGAGGGGAGTCCATACCGGAAGCATTGGTTACTGGAACAACACAAACGGCTGGAAATCATTTTGTAGATAAATATATAACGAAACCAATTACTGAGAAAACAGCTGATGCTGTTCTTAATACCAATACTGGTCAGCGTGTTGATGAGCTTTTACGTGGCAATGGGGAAGCAATTGAAGAGCACGTTAATAAAAAGACTCGTGCTGTTGTTTCTAAAGCTACAAGAACTATTGGAGGAGAAGTATCTTCAAATGTTCTCACTGAAGTAGGTGATGCTTTGGGTATCGATGATCCGGTTGGAGATGCTGGGTTAAGTTTAGTGGGAGACATTGCCGGAAAGGTTATTGATAATGTTGGAACTAAATAAAATGGACAAAGAAAGGAAAAATTGTATGAATAATTATTTGCCAATTGGTACAGTTGTACTACTTAATAATGGAAAAAAACCAATTTCTATCATGGGTTATAAAGTTGCTTCTGAAAGCCATAAGATTTATAAAGGTGATGAAGAAATTGATTCTAATGAAGTTTATGATTATTGTGGTGTTATTTATCCTGAAGGGGTAATTGATAGTAATGCAATGTGTATGTTTAATCATTCAGATATTCAAAAAGTATTATATATGGGATATGTATCAGATGATTATAAAAATCTTATAGATTTTATTCATGAAAATGAAAAAAATAGTTAGTTAGGGGTGATGTTCAATGGCTTTTGCACCATTAAGTGAATATAGTGAAGGTAGTCTGCCAGAATGTGGTTTTGCAGCACCTTATCATTATTGTTCTAATGCTATGTCATATCGTCCAATTGATGTTTCTGGACTTTCAGCAGCTGTTTCTGAAAAATTTCAAACGGCAAATGATAGTGTGATTGATGTTCAAGAAGTAATAACTGGACAAATTGAAACATTGAGTGAAGAGTGGGGAAGTAAATTTGCAGCTATAGACGGAAAAGATTTAGGAATCGTTGATGTTAATTCATTTGGAAATCGTTTATTAACTGTTACACAGAATATTGCTGATCAACAATCAAAATGTGAAAGTGTAATATCGATGATTATTTCTAAGACGGAAGAAGTTAATTCTTATTTGGCACAATTGGAGCAAACTTATCAAGAATATAAAAATTATGAAGCAGAACGTGATTCTTTTTTAGAGGAACGTAATGCATTAGCGAGTCAATGTAATGCATCTACAGATTCAGAAACGATTGCTTCATTAAAGACACAAATATCTGGATTAGATTCTTCAATTAGTAATTTAAATCAATTACTTAGTTCTTTTGTTGATATCAATGAGCCAGATGGATCTTGGGTTTTAGGGTAAAAAAGTAGGTGTTATAATGGATATTAATGTTAGAGAATATCAAAGTGATGATTTTGATGCTGTTCATTCAATACTAATGGATTCTTTTTCTGTTTCCAAAAAGGAATTTCATGGTGATTGTTTTTGTGAGTTGGTTGCAACGATAGATTCTGTTGTCGTTGGTTATTTATTGTTGACAAAGGTTTTGAATCCTATTATAGATCGATATTATTATCTTGTTGATTATGTTTGTGTTGATTCTAAATATCGTAATTTAGGTATCGGGAAAAAAATGTTAGAGATGGCTTATCAAGTAGCGAAAGAAAATTCTGCTATTTATTTACAATTGACATGTAGTACTTTTCGTGTGGTGGCACATAAATTATATGAGAGTTGTGGGTTTGTAAAACGTGAATCTGATATTTTTCGAAAGGAGATTGTATGATATTAGATATTATTAATAAAAAAAGAATAGGTGAAGAATTAAGTTATCAAGAATTAGACTATGCCTTTAATGGCTATTTAAATGGAGATGTTGCAGATTATCAAATGTCTAGTTTATTAATGGCTATTTGTATTAATGGAATGAGTGATGAAGAAATATTTGCTTTAACGAAGATTTTTATTGACAGTGGGGATGTTTTGGATTTTTCTGATATTCCTGGCATTAAAGTTGATAAGCATTCTACTGGTGGAATTGGGGATAAAACGACTTTAGTGATTGCTCCTATTGTCGCTTCTTTAGATATTCCGGTTGTTAAGATGAGTGGAAGAGGTCTTGGTTATACAGGTGGTACGATTGATAAGTTAGAGAGTATTCCTGGATTTCGTATTGATTTGACGGATCAAGAGATTATAAAGCAAGTACATGAGATTGGTTTGGTAGTTACTGGACAGACTGCTGACTTGGTTCCTATGGACAAGGCAATTTATGCATTACGAGATGTTACGGGGACCGTTTCTTCGATTCCATTGATTGCCTCTAGTATTATGAGTAAAAAAATTGCTAGTGGTGCAGATAAAATTATTATTGATATTAAAGTAGGCAATGGAGCTCTTTTACAGTCTCGTGACGATGCAAATAAATTGAGTGAATTAATGATTAAGATTGGAGAAGTATATCAACGTGAAGTACGCTGTATCATTAGTGATATGAATGTTCCATTAGGTAAATGTATTGGGAATAGCTTGGAAGTTTTGGAGGCAATTGATGTTTTACAAGGAAAAGAGGAGAATAATAATTTTGTAAAATTGTGTCATGAATTAGCTACCGAAATGGTTAGTATGGGAAAAGAAATTTCTAAAAAAGAGGCTTCTCAATTAGTTATAGATGCTATTCAATCAGGAAAAGCTTATCAGAAATTTTTAGAGATGGTTACTCATCAAAATGGGAATATTAAAGGAATTAAAGTAAGTAGTCAAATGGTTCCTATAAAAGCTAAAAGTAGTGGAGTACTTAAGAAAATTAATGCATTAGAACTTGGAAAAATCTCTCTTGCTTTAGGTGCTGGTAAGGTTTATAAAAATGATAAAATTGATTATACAGTAGGAATTAAATTAGAGAAACTAGTCGGAGATACTGTAAAGAAAGGGGATGTTTTAGCAACTTTATATGTAAAGAAGAATGTACCAGATATTAAATTGGACGATATTTTTACGATTCGCTAAAAAAATGTTTGATTTTTTATAATTTATGGTATAATATTTTTATAAGGTAAGGTGAGTTTTTATGGAAAAGATTTATATGGAAGAAAATCAACAAAATCAGCAAAGGCAGCAAAGACAAAAGAATCGTCAATTGGGCGTTTCAGTTATGTTATCATTTGCTGTTGCGATATTTGCTATGTTTTCTTTAATTTCATTCGGATTGGCTGTTTATGGCAATAATGGTGGAGTAAGTTATGCAGCACCGATTGGAACTGTTGGAGATGAATTTACGTTCAATACAGCAAAAGAGAGTGATGCACAAGTTTGGGTAGTTTCTAATGGTACTCCTGGATTTCGTGCTCCAGTATATTTGGCAAATAATGATACATCTACACCTGTTTTTTGTGTACAAGCACATGTTGGTGTTCAAGATAATACTCCTTATGCAAAAGATGGTGCGATTGATGATTATGGACTTTTGTATTTATTAAATCATAGTTATGCGAATGGTGTTAACGTTACTAATGCAACTGGTGCTGATGCTCGTTATGTAGAAGCTTGGGTTACGCAGACTGCTATTTGGTTATATTTGTATGAAACTGATTCTACAGCTACTTCAGAAAGTTCTCCAAACTATTTAAGTTCTGCTGATGTTGCTGCTATTCAGGGAGCTAATGCATTATCTGTAGATGCTCCTTCATCAGGTGCTACTCGTGATATTTATACTGGTGAATTATATGACTATGTTAGAGAGTTAGTAGATGGAGCAAAAGGTGCTAGTAATGCTAAAAGATTATCCGTTACTATTAGTGAAGATCCTGCTTCTATAGCAGAAGATAAGAGTTTTTATCAATCACCAATTGTTACTGTAGCAGGAAATCCTAGTTCTGATTTAACAAGCTTTGATGTTACTGTTAGTGGGGTTGAAGGAGCTTACTTAGTTGATGAGTCTGGAAATAATTTAAATGCTACTGGCTTAGCTGCTGGAACAAAGTTTTATGTTCGTATTCCTGCTGATAAGGTTGGAACGGAAACAATTAATGTTACAGTTAATGCTAAGGGACATTTTAATACTTTAGCAGGTCATTATTATAATGCAACTACGGGAACTCATCAAAAAGTTGTTTCTGTAACAGGTGCAACTTTAGATGTTAGTGAAGGAGGTACATTCCAAATTATTCCTACTCCTGAGACAGGTATGAATGTAGCTCAAACAATTTACTTCATCGGTTTAATAGTATTGTTATGTGGTGTTGGTATTGTTTATGCAAATGCGAAACCAGTTGAAAATAAACAATAAAATTAAAAAGAGCCATACTTTAATGCTTGGCTCTTTCCTTATTTTTTTTGGAATTGTTTCATTGTCTTGGAATTATTTATTACGTATGCGAGATGAAGTTTTTTCTGACATGAAGATTGCAATGATGGATTCTGAAGAGCCTACTACAGTATCTCATGAGGTAATAGAGGAAGCTCCCGTTGCAGATAATGTGGTCGGAGAAGGAGCTGATCATAATTATGAGATTGATTATAGTAAATATTTAGGTGTATTAGAAATTCCAAAAATTGGTTTAAAGAGGGGTTTTTATAATGTTGGTTCGAAATATAATGATATTCAGTATAATGTAACAATGGTTCAAGGCTCAACTTTACCAGATGTGGTAAATGGAAATTTGATTTTAATGGCTCATTCTGGTGATGCTTATATTTCTTATTTTGCTTATCTATGGAAGTTAGAATTAGGAGACTCTGTTTTTGTTACTTATGCTGGACATCGATATCAGTATTTAATTGTTAGTATTTATGAAGTTCCTAAAGGAGTTGTAACTATTAAACGTAATTATGATAGGACTGCTCTAACAATGATTACATGTACCAAAAATAATGATTTTACTCAGACCGTATATATTTCAGAACAGATTGGCTAAGAAGGTGATAGTATGAATTTATCTTTGATTGAAAAGTTAGGAATTATTTTTCGATATATTTTTTCTTCTTTTCTTTCAATAGAGATGTTTATACTAAGCCTTCTTTTATTTGTTATTTTAGTAATTAATGTAAAGCGTAATAATCCTATTATTCAAATGGTTGCTATTGGAATATATATTGGTTTTGTGTTGGGAATCTTGATTAGCTATACTACCTATGTTACATCTTGTGTTAATTCATTTGTTAAAGCTATTATGAATTATATTTATTTTCCATCTACTATTGCTTATTTTTTTATTATTCTTTTTGTAACGATTATGATTCTGTGGACTGTTTTTCGAAAAGACTTATCTTTTTTTAAACGTGTTGTGAATTATTTGTTTTTTAGTATCTTGTATTTCTTTTTTATGTCTTTTGTGGCTTTAGCTGCTTATGATGGAGTAGATTTACTTGACTTATCTTCTTTATATCAAAATAATACTATTTTATCGTTAGTTCAGATTAGCAATTTTATATTGGTTTTATGGCTTGTTTATACTGGCTTTTATTGGCTGTATCAGTTTTTTAAAAAAAAATATGATTAAAGGATTGGCTTTTACCAATCCTTTATTTTTGTTGCATAATATTCTTCAAATGAAATGTTATTGTTTTTTATGTATTTTGCTATTTCTATTCCCACATATCGATAATGCCAAGATTCAAATTGATAGCCGGTTTCTTTTTCTTTATTTTTAGGAAATCTTAGGATAAAGCCATAATCTTGTGCATGTTTTTGCATCCATTTGTATTCGTCTGTTTTTTCAAAGTTTGTATAATTTGTTTCTTTATTATATACATCTACGGCTAGTCCTGTTTGATGTTCTGAATGTCCTGCTCTTCCAGAATAGGTATCGGCTTTTTCTTTGCCATCTTCTTTTGTGTATCTATTATATAGGTTTACTTGATAAGTATAGCTTCTATATGATGACATTGCGACAATTGTTAAATCTTGTTTTTCTGCATCTTTTGCCATCTTTTCAAATGCTTCTTTTGCATTTTTTACTAGTTTCATACCACTTAGTGCGTATCTTGTACTGATATTTTCTAAATTTTTTGGGACATAGTCTTTTGTTAGGTAATAATGCTTATTGACTAAGATTTTTTCTGTATTTTGATATTTTGCTTCTTCAATATCTTCATATGGCATTTGGTCTAAGTGCATATTAACATTTTTTACTACTTGTTCTAGTGACAATTTTGGATTTTCTTCTAGGTATTTTTCATATCTTTCTTGATATTCTTCATTATAGTATTCTAATTCTTTCTTGATTGTTTCAAGTTTATCGTTTTTGTTTTTGCCTTTTTGTTTTTCTTTTGTTGTTGGAACTTTTTTTGTCTCTTTTGTTGTATGAGTTGTTATTATATTGATGCATTTGGTTACCAAGAATAGAAAAGAAAATATTGTGAGAATAAAAATCGTGAAGTTTTTCTTTCTGATTTTTAATTTTTTTCTTTTTGCGGTTTTCATTTATTATCACCTAATTCTATCATATCATCAAAATTTTATTTTATGAATATTTTTACTTTATTTTACATAAAAAAAAATAGGAGGATATTATGAAAAAAATTGTTTTATTCTTTATTTTATTTGTAATACCAATATCTACGTTAGCCAAAGAAGATTTAATATCTAATGCTCAAAGTGGAATTTTAATAGAAGCAAATAGTGGAAAGATTCTTTATGAAAAAAATAAAGATAGCAGAGTTAGTGTAGCTTCTATGACGAAGATGGTTGCACAAATTATTATTTTAGAAGAAATTGAAAAGGGAAATATTCATTGGACTGATATGGTTGTTGCAAGTCGTAATGCTAGTGATATGGGTGGTTCACAGATTTATTTAGAAGAAGGAGAAAAAATGTCTGTTGAAGATTTAATGAAAGGAATTAGTGTTGCGAGTGGAAATGATGCGACAGTTGCGATGGCAGAATACATTAGTGGTACTGAAGAAAAATTTGTTAAGAGAATGAATCAAAAGATTAAAGAATTAGGTCTTAAGAATACTCATTTTGTGAATTGTACAGGTTTAGATGAAGATAATCATTATTCTAGTAGCTACGATATGGCAATGATTGCGAGAGAACTAGTTGTGAACCATCCTAATATTTTAAAATATTCTTCTATTTATGAGGATTATTTACGAAAAGATACGGATCGTAAATTTTGGCTTGTGAATACTAATAAATTAATTAGTCAATATGATGGAACGGATGGTTTAAAGACTGGTCATACAGATAATGCTGGTTATTGCTTAGCTGCAACTGTGAAGAAAAACAATATACGCCTCATTGGAATTGTGTTGGGAGAAAAAGATAGTAAAGTAAGAAATCAAGAAACGATTCAATTATTAGATTATGGATTTCAAAATACAAAATTGACTGTATTAAAGAAGAAAAATAGTGTAGTTAAAAAGGTACCTTTAGAAAAGTGTAATCAACCCTCTATTGATGCATTATTAAAAAACGATTTGGCAATCTTGGAGGATACTGATTCTAATTATTCCAAAATTCAATATCAAGTAAAATTATATTCGCTTTCTTTTCCAATAAAAAAGGGTGATTCTATTGGTAAAATAGTTGCTTTATCTGATGGAAAAGTTTTATCTCAGGAGAATTTAATTAGTTCTAATACTGTTTCTAAAATGGATCTTTTTCATTTCTATCAAACTGCTATTCGGCATTTATTATTCGGGGATTATTAACATATGTTTATCATATGTTTTTTTTTGTATGTAAAGTTGTAATATACTATAAATAAAGAAAAATTGATAGTGAAAAAGCATAGTTTTTGTTGTTTTGAAAGCTCGTTTGTGTTAAAATTAATTATAGTATGGGAGAGTTTAATATGGTCAAGAAAGTCATGTTTATCGTTTTATCTGTTTTAATAATGATTGCTGGTATTTCCTATATGGCTATTTCTAGTTATCGTTCTAGTTTTAAGTCTTTTGAAAAATCAGGCTATATTATTGATAGTAGAAGTGTCTCTTCAGGGAATAAAAAGTCTACTGTCTATTATTTTGATAATGATGAAAAATATAAAGTTCGTTATGATAATAATGTTACTTTTTCTGATGTTAATGGAGAAAAGGTTGATGTATCTCCAGCTTCGTTTATACACTACAATGATGATTCTATTGGGGTACTAAAAAAAGCAGTTATTTTTAATTTGGAAGAAATTAATAGTGAAATTCCTAAGTATTATAATATTTTTAATGATACTATGTTGGAGTACAATAAAGGAATTTATACAGTTGATAATTTAGGAAAAAAGCTTAAATTTAAACGTTTTATAGTAAAGGTAGATGATACTAAATATTTAATTATTGCAGATGGAATGAAGTTAAATTTAGATGGTAGTCGTGAAATCGCAGTTGGTTCTAATTATGTTGAACTTGATTTTGTGGATGAAAAAGTTGTAACGATTGAGAATAAAGATTCTGTTTATCAAACGATTGGTAAAGATGCTACTATTGATTTGGGTGAAGGTATTGTTCTTAATTTAGATAATCGTTATTTATTCTTAAAAGATGAAGCTAAGATGAGTATTGATTCTATGATTATTGATTCTTCTGATAATATTGAAATTCAACCAATTGAGGAAAAAGAAGAAGAGGAAGAAGAGAGTGAAGAAGATACTGAAACTACTCCTGCTAATCAAAATGGAGGTGCAGATGCAGAAGACTCTAATGAGGAGGGAGATGCTGCAGGTGGCTCTGTTGCAGGTAGTGTTGTTGAGAATGAATTGAATGAAGTTGAACTTTCTTTACCTACTGCTGATTTAAGTGAAATCAATGTAACAGCTAATAAAATTGAGGGTACGATTAAAATAACGGATAAGGATTCCTTAATTACTGGTGGAGTTACTACTAGTATTATAGAAAATAGTACTGGTAGAGTAGTAGATTTAATTGAAACAGATGAAGGAAATTATAATATTGAAGTTTCTTCTAGTAGACTTACTCCAGAAACTGTTTATAATTTAGTTAGTACATTAAGTTATAAGAAGAATGATATTGTTTATACAACTGATATTGTTCAACATGTTTTTGTTACTTCATCTATCGGAGTTAGTTTAGAAAAGGATTATTTTACATCTGATTCTTTAAATTATGTTGTTAATTTTGATGATTATTCAAAAGTTCGTAGTTGTGTTATTGAATTATATGATACAAATGGAGAAGCTGTTTATACTTTGCCATTGGAAAGAAGTGCTGGTAATCAGATTCCAGTTAATTTTACAGGACTTGAGTCTAATAAAAAATATTCTGTTGTTGTTAATAATATTTTGTATGATGATTATATTCTTTCTAATGATTATTCTATTGAGCAAAGTGCTAAGACTTTAAAAGTTCGACCTACTTTAGGAAATCCTTCTTTTACTATTGATAAGAAAAATGGTAAGTTTACTTTAAAACTTGATAATATGGTGGATAGTGAAAATGGTGTAGAAAGTTATAAGTATCAGATTTATGATACTCGTACTATGAATGCTGGTGCGGGAAGTCCTATCAATGTTATTGAAAAAACAAGTTTGACTTCTATTGATGTCAATGTTGATAATACTATTTTTTATCGTAGTGTTGGATATGTATTTAATGTTGTTGTAGAGTTTTATGATAATGAAAAATATGTTGAGTATATTACTCCATTTAGTGGTACTATGCAATTAGATGGTAAAGAAGCCCCATCTATTTCATGGAAAACTAATAATGTTACTTTTGAAAGTATTGATGGTACTATTTCTATTTTGGATATTGGAAATACTATTGATTTGGATAAGACTATGACGATTGTTTATACCAATTCTATTGGTACAACAGAGCAATTTACAACTGCTGGTAATATTGTTATACCATTTACAAGAAATAATCTAAGGGCAAATGAAACTTACACGATTTCTGTTTATGGTACGGTTGATTTTCAGGATGGTAATCCTGCTATTGATAACTATCATATTGGAAGTGCAAGTGTAAAAACAAATCCAACGAACCCTTTCAATGTTTCATTTAATGTTGATACGGATGATGTTTCTGCTACTTTTAAAGTTAATGCTCGTTTGTTAAATGTTGGCGCTGCAGATAACCGATTAGAAGCATCTACTCTTACAGGAATATCCTTTGTTTTACACGAAGGAGTAACGGTTGATGGTAAAGTTGTAAAAACAGTTCCAGCTCGAGATAGAGATTTGAGAGAATACTATAGTGATTTACAAGCTGCTTATTATGATAAAGAGTTTGTTATTAATCCTAGTTTCTTTGGCTTATCTAATTCTGATTTAAAAGAAGAATATTATACAATTGAAATTAGAGATGCTTACGATTATACTGATTTTAAAAATGAGATTGGAATTAATAATAATACTGTTACTGTTAAATCAAATGGATATGTACCTGATATTCCAAAGGATCCTGATGATGCTATAACATTTGAGTTGATACGTAATAAAGATGCAGCAGAAGAAGATTCTAATTTAAATGCTACTACTTATGTTGGATTTAAAATTAAAGCTAATTATGATAATGCAAGAAGGTATGCTCGTACTATTACTTATCATATTTATGATGCTAGTGATTGCCATATTGATCCTGTAACAGAAGCTAATGTATGTCGAGAGATTGCTATTCCGGAAGAATTGTCTCATTATACTGTTCCAAGTGATGGAACAATTGACTTTGTTACTATTCCTGTAGGATATGGAACAGCTTTTGATGAAATTGATAATGAGGTTAGAAGGGGTCATCATTATTATGCTACTTATGAAGCAAAGCTTGATTTAAATAATGATGGTACTGCTGAGACTGCATATCCTGCTAGAAGAGATATTGTTTTAAAGTCAAAAGATATTGCTATTCCTAAGCAGAGAGCTAAACTTACGATGTATCCGTCTAACTCAACTGCTGATTCTATGACTATTAAATATACTTATTCTGATGTTGATTTATCTATTTATGACGGAATGTTACATGCTGCGATTGGTGCAGAGAATTATGTAGATAATACTGTTTCTAGTGGTCCATTACATGTATCAGATAATGAGAAAAAAATGACTTTTAACTCTTTAACTCCTGGAATGTTGAATATTTATTCTAAACAAATTGTTTATAAAAATCCTGCTGATGCAGAAGAGGGATCTGAAGTTGCTAGTTATCAAGTTTTAAGTTATATTTCTCAGATGTTTAGAGGCTCTTATACATTACCAAATCTTACTTATTATCTTTCTACTGATGTCAATCGTTTAATTGTTAATTTTAATAATTATACAGCACGTGAAGATGATTATAATCGTATTGCTGCTATTAATATGAAGTTTAAGGGTGTTGTTGATGGTAGACAAAAAATTATTGAAAAAAATGGTGTTAAAATTGTTGATGGAGCAGCAATTGTTGATTTATTTGATTTAGTAGAGTTTATTGGACAAGATATTCAATTATCGATTGATGCTTTGTATGATAATGGACTTTTTGGTTATGATTTATCTTCTACGTATTATGCTTTACAAAATATTGAAAACGTATATGGTGGAGGAGAATATTATCGTGTTGCGACGAATGGTTCTATCATATATGATTCTTATCTTCCAACTGATTCTGTATTTACTAAAACAACAAATGATGATTCTTATGTTTTTACGAATATTATTTCTGAAAAAGGAATGACAATTCAACATAATCCAGATGAAGGTGGTATGGTATTTAATTATAATCATATAATTCCTAAACAATTGAGTTCTAAAACATTGCAACCTACTACTGCTGAATCTACTTCTTTTACTTTTAATGATGTTGTTCCTGGAGTTAGTCTTTTGGATAAAATGGGAGTTAGTAGAATAGTTCCTTTAATGACTAGTGCTTCTGTTTCTGCTTCTTTGTTTGGATTTGATTCTGGAGTCATTGATATTCAAAATTCTAAAGCTTATTTGAATATTTATAAGACAAATGATACTGGAACGGATTTAGAATTTGTTACAAAAAAAGAAATTAATATTCATGATTTAGAGTCTAGTGTTACGATTGAAGGATTATATCCAGATACTTCTTATGCGATGACTATTACTGCTTTTATAAAAGAGAGTGGTAGTGGTAATTATGTTGAAAAACAATTATACGATGTTGATGATAATACTCCATCTAAAACATATTATTTTAATACTCTTTCTGGTGTTACCTTTGATAGTTTTTATTACTATTATAGTGCAACTTCTTATAATTCTAAACGTCTTAGTTTCTATTATTCTATGAATCGTACTATGGGATTTGATGAAATTCAGTATAAGCTTTATAAGCGTGTATTTAATGAGTTAACTGGTGAATATTCTTATCAATTAATGGATGATATGAATCTTCCAAGCACAACGGCATTACAAAGTAATATGTCTTTAAGAATTAATGTTAATCCAGGAGAGACGAGTCTTATTTTTGGTGATTACTATCGATTAGAAGTTATCCCTTATGTTTATGTCATGGTTGATGGTGTTCGTACACCGGTTCGTCTAACAAATGAAGGTGGAGTATATGACTTTAATTTACGTTCTTTAAAGAGACCTTATGTTGGTGTCAAGGGAGTATATACTTCTGATTATACTGGTGATAAAAATGTTATTACATTTGTTACTAATGTTTATGATAATAGTCGTGTAGTTGTAGATGATACTTATACAGTTCAACTTTTAGATGAAAATGGTAATGATATTACACCAGAGGCTTATGTTGGATATCGTGCTAGTACTAGAAGGTATAATACTGAATATTTAGCTACTGATTTGGAAGTTGGACACATTTATCGTTTCATTGTTAAGTATTCTGTTGATATGAAGAATAATATTGAATCTACAGAAGATCGACAGTATGTGTATGAGATTAATCTTTTAAGTTCGGATGATATCAACGTTGGTAATGTTGTTGCTACGGGAAACAATATTTATCCAAATAGAATTGATTTACAATTTTCAAATAGTTATCGATTGACAGCGATTGATACTTTGAGTTATTCCATTTATAATTCTACTGATGGTTCTTCTATTGATGGTTCTATTGAGTTTGCTCCAGAGGAGAAGACTGTTGGTGGTCAAAAGGTATATGTTCAACCATTGCCAGATACCCTTCCTGCTACTGGATTGTATTATGTTCAATTACAGTTCTTATATGAAGGTAGAGTTATCTATGATGGTGGAATTGATTATACGTATGTTGGCTAAAAAAATATGATAGGAGGGGAATAATATGAATTCAGAAACGGTGAAGAGAAAAAGAAATAATGCTGGTTTATTTGTATTATTCTCTTTTCTAGTTTTATTAATTATTGGGGTTTTTGGTTATGCTTTGTATAATACATTATCTTATGATAGTACTTTATACAGTATTGCAAAAGGTAGTTTTACTTATGATAAAGATTATAATTATGTTTCTTTAGCAGAGACTGCTGATTTGCAACAAAGATGGGATAAAAATTATTATTTAAGATTAACGGATAACAAAAAAGTTACTAATTTAGGAAATGATGTTGTTATCTATAATAAAAGTGATTATAAGCTATATATTTATGGTGCTAATTATCAGGTTAAATTAAATGGAGATGTTGTTCCATCTTCTACGGTTGTTTCTGTTTCAAGAACAGGAGCTCCTTCTTTCTTTAAATTAGATGATAGAAAGTATTTAATTACTGGTAAGAATATTCATTCAGAAGTAAAGGGAATTTCTACAAAAGATTATTTGATTGTTGATATTGATAAAAGTGGAAATGCTTTACTGTTGAATCATGAAACTAATATTAAAGTTTTAAGTACTCTAAAATTAGTGACAAGTGATTTTATATTTGATGTTGCAAATGAAAGATTGTTAGTGGGGAATGATATTATTGATTTGAAAAAAATTAATGGTAGTACAAATCAATATGTTGAACCAAATTTAGAAGAAATTACTCCTGAAGTGTTAAGTAATCCAGTAACTGGTAATAATGATACTGTAGTGAATGGAGGAAATAGTTCTTCTGGAGGAGGAGGGTCTTCTGGAGGATCTGTTGGTGGAATTGTTTCTTCTGCTGCTGGTTCTTCAGGATCTTCAGAAAAACTTAATATTGTTAAGAGTGCATTTTTGACTTCTGTTACTGGTTATACTTCTTATATAGATGTTTCTTATACAGTATATGACCCTAAAAATGAGTATACTAGTGTTTATTTGTTAGTTGAAAATGTTGCTAATCCAGGACAACCTATTAAAGTTGTTTTAAATAAGAATTCTACTCGTTATAGAGTACGAAACTTAGTTCCTAATTCTGAATATCTAATAAGTTTTTGTTATACTTATGTGAATCCAGATAATGTAGATGTTGTGTTAGATGATGTTGCAAATGCTGTTACTGCTAAAACTAAGAAAACAACTTCTAAAATTGTTGTTGACAGAATTAGTGCTGGCAAAATATACTTTACTGTTTATTATGATAATTCATATGCCTATGATTTTTCCAATGTGGTTTTATATTCTGATGGAAATAATATTGGTACAGTTGCAGTTGATACTACACAAGCTCTGTCAAGTAAAGGTTTTAGTTCTTTTGTTTCATTAGATACTTCTTTAGGATATGAGATTATTCTAAAATTAGAAGATTGTACATATCAGGGTGAGAATGTTTCTTCAGATGTTCGGACTAAATTTATAAATCGATAGGAGGAAATATATGGAAACGATTTTATCTTCAACTATTACAGCAATTGGTTTAATGTTGGGACTTGCTTTTTTAGGAATTGGTATTGGTATTGGTATTTTAGGATCTAAAGTTGCTGAGGCAATTGGTAGAAATCCAGAAACAAAGTCAGATGTTGTTCATTCTATTATGACATTGATGATTGTTTTGACTATTTTCTTACTTTTCCTTTTTGCTTTTGTTTTCTTATTGTTATATTTTAATCCATTGTTAACATAGTTTATGAATTTACTATTTTTAATCCTGTTTTTTGTACTAATTATTCTTTTGATAATAGTAATGTTCTTACTATTAAAAAGATTAATCTTTAAGGTCAATCAACAATCTATGGATTATTTCTTAGATAAGCTTAAAGCTTATGATCAGTTAGTTGATGAGAGAGAAAATAAATTAAAGGAATTAAATGAATTAATAAATAATAAAGAAAATGAATTGAATAAGAAGGAAGAACATCCTGCTCAAGAGAATAGTCCTGTATTCTTTTATGATTTGCAGAATGTAAAATATAAAGATGAAAATATTTTTCGTAAGATGAAAGAAGTAAATAAAAAGTTTCATTTTGATAGTAAAAAAATTGTAAGTGATTTTTTAGCTCATAATTTTGATGCTTCTATTATTGATGAATATCAGAAATACTCTGAGGTTCGAAAGAAGTTTGATCAAGATGTTATATTTGATATTCTTACGAAAAAAGAAAGTAAACAAATAGATGAGGTTCGGAGTATATTGGGGGATTCTGTTTCGTTATTGGATGATTATTTAAAAGAGAATAAGGTATTTCATGTTAAGAAATTTGTTTCTTACCTGAATAAAAAAATTAATCATCTTGATCCTTATGTTTATATTTATGTTGGAGATGAGAATGAGAATTATGATAATCTTCATTCTTATATTCGAACAGAATTTGATGATTCTATATTTAAGGGGATTCGAATCATCTATAGGGGAAAGCTATATGACTATAGCATATAAAAAAGAATAAGAGAGGGAAATAACTATGAGTGACAACTATATAGCAGAAAAAGTTAATTCTAAAGTTGATTCTATCATGGATAATAGTAATGTGTTTGACGTTGGCACTGTAGTTAAAGTCAATGATTTTATTATCGAAGTATCTGGTTTAGATAATGTAATGTTTTATGAAAAAATTAATGTTTCTAATAAGGCATTTGGATATGTAAATAGTATTAAAGAAGATGTAGTAGTTGTGGCACTACTAAAGATTAATGCTCCTGTTTGTGTTGGCGATAAAGTGAATTCTACAAATACTTTATATACAGGTTCTTTTTCTCCATCTTCTATAGGTAGAGTAATTGATTTGTTTGGAGAGGATAAACTTACTTCAAGAGTGTTTGAAGATTTGATTGATATACCAATTGAAAGACCTACTATTCCAATTATGGATCGTACTATGGTTAATAGACCTTTACTTACTGGAATTACTGGTATTGATTTAATGTATCCAATTGGAAAGGGACAAAGACAATTAATTCTTGGAGATAAAAGAACAGGAAAAACACAGATTGGTTTGGATGCTATTGTGAATCAACAAGGTAAAAATGTTTTGTGTTTTTATGTTGCGATTGGAAAAACGAAAAAGGAAGTTAAGAATATTTATCAAGAATTAATGAAGAGAGGAGCAATTAGTTATACTACGATTATTACTGCTTTTAATGATGAGTTGTCTCCTGTTATTTCTTTGATTCCATATTTTGCTTTAAGTGTAGCAGAGAATTATTTAATGTCTGGATATGATGTTTTAGTTGTTATTGATGATTTAAAGCGTCATGCTGAGGCTTATCGTGAAATTAGTTTGGTTTCTGGAAAGACTCCAGGTCGTGATGCTTATCCTGCTGATATATTTTATACGCATTCTAGATTGTTGGAAAAAGGATGTCAACATAAAAATGGTGGTTCTATTACGATTCTTCCAATTGTAGAGACAAAGGGTGGAGATATTACAGATTATATTTCGACTAATATTATTTCTATAACGGATGGTCAGATTGTATTGTCTTCTAAGAATTTCCAAAGAGGTGAAAAGCCGGCCATTGATTATGGACTTTCTGTTTCTCGTTTAGGAGGACAGGTTCAAGATGCTGCGATTAAGGCTGTTGGTAATAATGTACGACGAAGATTGTTGAGTTATTTGGAAACTCGATCTGTATATGAGCTAGTTAATATGGATGAAATGAGTATGGAACTTCGTAATCAATTTATGGAAGGTAAGATAATTCTTTCTAATTTAAATCAATATAAGTTTTCTCCAAAATCTCCAGAACAAATGGTTCAGATGTTCCAAGATTTTATGGAACAGAAGGAGGATGGACAGAGTTCTTCTAATACTAGTGCTTCCACTCCTACTGTTGAACCGGTTGCTCCTGTAGCTGTTGTTCCACCAACAAGCGCACCTGTTGTTGCTACTCCTACACCTAGTACACCAGTAGTGGTTGCTCCACCGACTAGTGCACCTGTTGTAGCTACAGCAACACCTGTAGTAACTGAAACTATACCTGCTAGTGAAGTTATTAATCCTATTTCATCTGTTCCTGAGAGTGTTCCTTCTCAACCTGAAACTCCAGTTGCAGTAGTAACAAGTAGTGAACCACAGATTCTATCTCATGAAACTGTTAATCTACCTACTGTTGAACCTGAAATTGTTTCTACTAGTGATGATAGTAATGAGCCACAGATTCTGTCTCATGAGACTGTAAATATACCAATTGTGGAGCCTGAAATTATTTCTACAGATATTGCAAGTGAAAGTCCACAAATTGTGTCTCATGAAACTATTAATATGCCTGTTGTGGATGCTTCTGTACAGTGAGTGTGATGAGTTATGTCAATAAAAAATGTTGTTAAAGTAATGAACTTTCATTCTTTGATTCGAGTGGATAAGTCAAGAAGAAAAGCTTCTATGTATTTTGATACAGAAGAGGAATTGTTGAAATTAATTAAAAAAGTTATGTTTAATAAAAATATGATTCTTGATAAAAAGCTTCTTACTCCTAGTAGCGATGCTGATATTTTAAATGTGTATATTGGTAATGATTTGGGTTTTTGTGGAGATTTTAACTTTTCTATTAATAAAGAAGTAAGAAGAGATTCTAATTATAAAGTAATCATTGGTAGGAAAGTTCATTATTTTCCTGAAGATGAAAAGGTTGTATTATATCAAACAAAAGAGGAGTTTTTTCAGGATTTTTCTAAACTTCAGAACGTTATTGTAGATGGTATTTTTAATGGAAAGTATCGAGAGATTCATGTTATTTATAATCATTATTATAATATTGATCATCTGGAATTTACAAAAAAGAAGCTTTATCCATTTGATTATGGAGAGATGGATGAAGGAGTAGATTATAATGAAGATTTTGCTTTAGAGACTGATATTCATACAATGGTAAGTAACTTAATTGCTTTGTATATTTGTTATGAATTGAAAATATGTGAGGTTAATAGTTATGCAGCTGAGAATGTTATTCGTCAACAGTTAACGAGTGAGTCTTTAAAAAAGATTGAAGAATTAGAAGAAGAAAAATTCAAGGAAGAACGTAAGATTCGAAAGCAAAAGGACTTCCAAAAAATTATTGAAAATTATAGAAAGGGGTAGTACTGATGATTGGAAAAATTATTGCGATATCAGAGCTAAATGTTAAGATATTTTTATATGATAATCAAAAAGTAGAAATAAAAGATATTTTGAATGCTTCTTTAGATGGCAAAAATTATCGATTTGAAGTTGTATCTATTGATGATAATATTATTACTACTATCCCTTTTGATTCTGTTATAGGGTTAAAAAAAGGAATAGAGGTCTCTAAAACGTCAAATAGTTTAGATATTGAATATTCTGATAATGCAATTGGTAGAGTTTTTAATTCTTATGGAGAAAGTATTGATAATAAGGAATTTCAAACGAATCATAAGCGTGGTGTATATGATCGTAATTTAAGCTTGGAAGAGGTTGATGTTAATGGAGAGATTCTATGGACTGGTATAAAGGTTATTGATTTTTTTGCTCCCATTAGAAAAGGTTTTAAAATGGGATTATTAGGAGGAGCTGGAGTTGGTAAAACTGTTTTAATTAAAGAACTTATTAATAATGTTTATATGACTCTTCGTAGTAATGCTGTTTTTGTTGGAGTTGGAGAACGTTCTCGTGAGGGTAAAGAATTATATGATGAGATGGAAGAGTCTAATTTGTTAGATAAAATGTGTATTGTTTTTGGACAGATGGGTGAAAACTCTACTTCTAGGAGTAAGGCAGTTTATTCTGGACTTACTTTAGCGGAATATCTAAGAGATGAAAAAAAACAGGATGTTTTATTGTTTATTGATAATATTTATCGTTTTGTACAAGCTAAGTCAGAGATTTCGAATGAATTAAAAAATGTACCTGTAGAAAATGGGTATCCTACAACAATGATATCTGATGTTAGTGAAGTAGAAGAGAGAATCAATTCTACTGGAGATGCTTCTATTACTTCTTTTCAAGCAATCTATATTCCAGCTGATGATATGACTGACGAAGCTGTTCAAACAATTTTGTCTCATATGGATGGACAATTAGTTTTAGATAGAAAAGTTGCAGAAAAAGGGATTTATCCTGCGGTTAATGTATTTCGTACTACTTCTAAGTCTGTTGATATTGAAGTGATTGGTGAGAAGCATTTTCATTTAATAGAAGAGGTTTTAAAGTATCTTACTAGGTATGAAGAGTTGGAAGAAATCATTGCTGTTTTAGGAATTGAGGAATTGGGTGAAGAGGATAAGAATATTTTTTATCGTTCTAGAAAATTAAGAAATTATTTTACTCAGCCAATGTTTGTAGCTGAGAATTATACTAATATTCCTGGTAAATTTGTTAATATACAGGATGTTTTGATTGATGTGGAAAATATTTTGACTGGTGTTTATGATAAAGAAGATGAAAGTAAGTTTTTATTTATAGGTGATTATCATGGAAGCTTCGTTCAAAGTTAAGATATTTAGTTTATCAAAAGGAATTGAAGTTATTGAAAATGTTCGTCTGATTCGTATTAAGAGTCGTGATTATAACTTATTGTTAATGCCAGGTTACATGTCTATTTTAGGGGAAATCGATGGAAGTATAGAAATGGAAATGGATAGTGACTCTATTCGTTATGATAAGATTGTTGCTTATTATGTTCATTCTAATAATGAATTTTTATTGTTGTTAAAGGAGATTTAGAATATTGATACAGAATATTGTTCAGATTATCTTTAAATTTATGGCATTTTTTGTTATATTTGTATGTGTAGGATATGTCATTTTTCATTTTATACTTCGTAAAAATAAGAGTGGTAAATTGACAAGTACTAAGCAAAGAACATTTGGTTTATTAATGGAATTAGATAATATTTCTGTGTTAGCTATTTCTATTGTTTGTGTTCGTTCCATCTTTTTATGGTATATGTATTGGAATCGTGCTGAAGTAGGTATCATTCATTTATATACTCTATTATTCTTATCTTTATTATTTGGTCTTTTTTCTAGAAGTATCAAAAATATTATTTTGGATTTTGTGAGTAATACAGCTTTATATTTTTCTTTGCTATCTAGTAAATTGTTATCTAGTTATCTAATAGAAGTACAATTTGTATGGTATGTTTTTTGGGGAAATTTCTTACTATTGTTTTTTATAGGATTATGTATTTTGTATTTTTTCATTCGACATATCAACGATGTTGTTTCTCGAACAAAATATATTAGGAGGTCTCGAAGTGAAGAAGGTTAAGATTTTTTTTGGAAAAATAAAAAGAGTATTATTTCGAAAGAAAAACATTAAGTGGTTTGTTTTACTACTTTTACTTTTGGTTATGATGAATTATTTTTTCTTTCGAAAAAAAGTAGATGAATTTAAAATAGAAAATCATGCTTTATATCAGTATTTTATGGGATTTAAAATGGAATATAAAGGAACTATAAAACTAAACAAAGATGATCAAAAAATTACTAAGATTACTTTTGGTGATGATATTGTTAATTTAAATTCTACGCCTTTATACTATAAGGGAGAAAAGAAGGTTTTGTTTCCAGAATCTATGTCTGTTGTGAAACCTAGGGAAGGACTCCAATATCGAATTAATTATTATGCAATCGCTTATCAAGATTTGGATTCTTATAGTATTCAAGAGGGAACTAAGAGTACTAAGATTGTTAATACTGTGATTTATGATGGAAAAGATTTATATTTCTTTATGGAAGATGTGATTGTTTCTTTTGGAAACAATAAGATTCCATTAGGACCTTTGTCTTATATTTCGGTTGATACTTTTAATCACAGTGTTGAAGTTTATAATTATGAAGAAGATGATTGTAAAGTATATGAGAATGTAGTTGATGAAGTTATGATTTATAATGATAATTATAAATTAAATGCTACACTTGATATTATGTTTTATAATGATAAATCAAGATTGTTAATAAAAGATGTTAGTAAATTAAAACACTTATCATAGTGTGATAAGGAGGTGAGTATATGAATAAGAGAATTATTGTTGTTATATCTTCATTTTTGTTGATTATTTGTATTTTTCTTTTCTTCATTACTCACTTTTTTTCAACTAATTTAATAGCGCAAGATGGATATTATGTTTCAGGAAATGCACTTGATAAAGAATTGATGTCTGATAAAAAAAGTGTAAAAAGTAGCAATATTACTTTATTGAAAATGAAAAAAGAAGATAATATTTATCAAAATGTTGGTAAATATTTTGTAGGGGATGACAATTATAAAAAAGAAGTTAATGTTCGGTATCCTATTTATACAAATAATGGTTTAGCAATTGTTAATTTGAGTTCTAGTAATAAATTATTAAATAAAAATTTCCAGTATTTTGATACTTATGAGAACTTTACTCTTACTGATGGAAAACTATATAATTATGGAGATCTTGATCAGTCTGATTATGAAGATTATATTTTTTTACAATTAGAGAATGGATCTTTTATTAATTTATATGAATTGTCTTTTCCAACTATTTATAAAGGACGAAAAATACCTGTTAATAGTGTTATTAATTTTCAAGAGAATTATATTAAGTATTATTATTATGATAAGAGTGGAAAACTTATTTTTGATATTATTGAAGGAATTAATTATTATGATGATATTGTTTTTGGAGAGAAAAAATATTCTTATGAAGATTTCTTAGTTTTAATAGGGCTTTTGGAAAAAGAAGAAAGCACAGAAGAAGAAATTATTGAAGAAGAGTCTCCAGAAGATTATATTATTGAAAATACGATTTCTAAAGATAGTGGAGAAAGTGGTTCTGGTGAGAAAAAATATGTAAAGCCTAAAGTTAGTGCAGAAAATTTTGATGTTAATGTTTATTCTGGAGTTGGTACATTACATATATCAGACCCTTCTGGAGCTATTATTGGTGGTATTAACTTTCAATTATTTATTGGAGATAAATTATATTCTAGAAAGGCATTTATTTCTTCTGGAAAGATTCAAATTACTGGATTGGTTCCAAATACTACATTTCGTATTATTGGTAGCTATCGTTTTTATAATGAAGAGCATAAAAAAATGGAAGCAACTTTTTTTGAACAAACAGTTACAACTGGAGATTATAAAACACTTCCTACAATAGAACTTGGCTTTGATCCTGGAGCAATTTATTCTAATAAAATTGAATTAAATAATTTTAGAATAACTTCTAGTTTGGATAATGAAGCTTTAAAGGGACTTAATAAAGGAAGTATTATTATTAATGGTGATACCTATAGTATATCTTCTGGAGTTTTATCTTCTATAGCAAAAGGAAATTCTTATAACTATTCTTCGCCAGCTTCTTTAAAAAGTAATCGTACACAGGATTTTGAAATATTGTTATTTGATAGTTTTGGGAATCCACTTAATATTTCTAAAAATAAAGGAAGTACTAGAACTTCTAAGATGGAACCTACTTCTACTTTTAGAGTTACTTCTTCTGAGGTTAATTATACTGACTTTCAAATTTCTATGAAGAACCCTGATGATGTTCATATTAGTAATTATCATTTTGTGATTTATGATAATGAGAATGCTATTGTTTCCGAAGGGCGATTAAATTCTTCTGTTATGGAAGAGAGTTTTAGAAATGATAAATTAGATCCTAATATTACTTATTATGTTAGGATTATGGGAGACTATGACTTATTAGATGGAAATGGAACTGTGAAGAATGCTGTTATGGGAGAAGGAAAGTTTACTACATTGCCTTTGTCTTCGCTTGGATATATTCGTGTCATAACTGCTGTTTCTGATGTTACTGCTAGTTCAGCTTCTTTTTCAACTAGTATTGATTTAGATAGTGTTTCTAGTATTTTATTACAGTTATTAACAGAGTTTAAAGTAGAAGTTCAAGATGACAATGAAAATGTTGTTTTCTCCAAAGTGTATAAGGGAGATTCTTTGCAACAGTTTATTTCAGGAGAGTCTCTTACAAATGAGGTAAAAGGGTTAAACTCTGTTACGAATTATAGTATTCGTTATAGTTCTGTTGTTCAACAAGGAAAAACTTCTGAAAATATTACAGTTATTTCAGGAATTAAAGGTTTTAAAACTCATAAAAGGGATGCTTATGTAGATATTCAAAATCGTTTTGTTAATAATAATATGATTGACTTTGATGTTCGAATTGTGGATGCTGATTCAGCGATAGAAGGGAACCGTGTGTTACTAGAAGTGCGTGATCCATACCTTAAGTTAATTTCTATGGAGAGCTTAGAAATAAATGGTCCTTTTGTTCAACTTAGTTATACAAAATTGGAAGCAAATCAAAATTATTCTTTTAAATACTATTCAGAAGAATATAATGTTGGATATGATAATAGTACTTATGAAAATGATTATGTTATCAAGGAAGAATTCATTAATACTGAAGATGGTATTTCTGGTTCGATTGAGCTTCAAGATATGACTAGACAATTGACGGGAGATAATCTATTTAATATTCGAGATTATGATCGTATTCGAACAGAGGGAAATACTGGTTATAAGAAATATGATTTAGATAATAATGCTGTTATGTTCGGTGGAAAGAATGGTTATGTTAATTTTTCTTATTATCTTCCTGAAATTGGAGGAAAACATGTTAATGTTTCTTTCTACGCAAAATATGATGAAGATACTCCTTTTATGGCGGATGCATATATTTCAGATGGATTTAGTAATGCATTATCTTATAAATTGAATGGATTGAGTAAAGAATATAAAAAGTTTACAATATCTTTTAACATGTCTACAAATTATGTTGGATTTTTGATTAATTCTCCAGCGAGTAAAAATGAAAGAACAGATGTGTGGTTTAAAGATGTTGTGATTACTTCTGATACGGATGATTTTACTATGCCAGTTACTTTATCTTATCACTCATCTGGTTATCGTTTTACCAATACTGTGATGCATTCTGGTAATGAATATTTTAATTCTTATAATGAAAATTCCGATTATTTAAAAGGAAATCCGTTTGAGGGACATGCTCGGATTACTAGAAAATCTACTAATGAAGTTTATGAATTCGATTATACTGGATCAATGCAGACATTTGATGTACCTGTAACTGATAACTATCGTATTGAGTTGTGGGGTGCTGCTGGTGGAAAAAATGTTTTGGATGCTGGTGGTCGAGCTTCTAGTTTAGGTGGTGCTGGTGCTTATACTGCTGGAGATATTCGTTTAGAAAAAAATACTTCATTGTATTTGTATGTTGGGGGAAAAGGTGCTGATGCTGTTCCACGAGTTGTTTCCTTAGGAGGATGGAATGGTGGCGGATCTGCTGACTGGGATCATAGTGATGATGAGTCCGATGGAGGTGGTGGAGGTGCCACTGATGTGCGTATCATTTCCGGTGAATGGAATAATGAAGCCTCTTTAAAATCACGAATTATGGTTGCTGCTGGAGGTGGTGGTGCTTCTGATAATGCTGTTGGAGGTGCTGCTGGAGCTTTATCTAGTTTTACAGTTTATTCTAGTATTGCCGCAACACAAACTTCTGGATATGCTTTTGGTTGGGGTCAAAATGGTGTTTTGGTTCGGCGAAACTATCCTGTTGCTGGAGCTGGTGGAGGATATTATGGTGGCTATGCTACTGATAATGGTTCTAATTATTATAATCCAGCAAGTGGAGGTTCTTCTTACATTTCTGGTCATCGTGGCTGTGTTGTGTATGATAAAGCATCTTCCGTTCCAACTAGGACTTTTGATGGTGATTATTCAGAGATGGATGAATATTTGTCTTCTTTCAAAATTCGTCTAGAAGATAGAAAACGTGAAATTTATACGGATGATTATTACGTTCGAATTTATTTGTACGGTGATGAAATTGCTTCATCTCCATATCGTTATGATCTTGTAGATCATCAAGTTTTTGATGAGATTAAACAATACTCTTTAAAGAAAAATAAGAAATATACAGTTAAGCTTTCTGTAAAGATTAGAAATCGTTTTTATGACATTGATAGTATAGAGATATCTACTAATAGTGAGATACGTTCTATTCGAACCGTGGATGATTTTTTCAATATGCATCCTAATGGGAAATATGTCGTAGTTGCGGATTTAGACTTTACTGGAATTAATAAATATATTACAAATTTTTATGGAGAACTTGATTTTCAAGGACACTCTGTTAATCTAAACTGGAATGGACGAACTTATTTGTTTCAGTATACTCGTGGTGGTAGTTATATTAAAAATCTTGTTTTGAATGTTTCGCTTGATAATACTGCCGCAAAGGCATGGACCTCTCCATTTGTTTTGTATCATTATGGAACGATTGATAATGTTCAAATGAATATTGTGAGTAGTACTCCTGCTTCTAATTATGCATCTGGAATATTAACTTATGCAAATTATAGTACGATAAAGAATTTCGTTGTTCATACGGAAGTTGAAGTTTATGTTCAAACTCGTTTTGGATTAATTACTTATTCTAATCAAGGACTTGTTAAAAATGGATATGTCTATGGAGAAGATATTAACGCAATGTTTTCTGCTAATAATGTTTCTAAAGATGTTGGTGTTCTTGTTGATGAGTCTACTACAAATTCACGGATTCAAAATGTATTTTCTTTAATAGGAGTAAAAAAAGATGCTTCTATGGCGAGTGAAAATGCAGCTGGTAATTTAATCGGTTATGCAAATGTTGGAAAAATAGAAAATAGTTTTTCGGTAGAAAAAGATGATACTTCTACTAATTTGGCTACACAAGATCCGAACTATGGGCGTAAGAGTAACTCTATGGCTGCGAAAAACTTATATTATGCATCTAAACGAACTTATAATTCTGTTTTAAGTAATAAGATATCTTTTCTTTCTTTATATGATACTAAGTTTTTAAATAAATTACTAAATAATGAAAAAAGATTTAATGTTGATACTTATGTTAATCTTGGCTATTATCCACAACTAATTATGAATGATTGTATGCCTAATTTGGAATGGGTACCTCTTCCATCTATTAGTGATGAGGATTTAATTGATGTAACTTCGGCAGAAGAAGTTTCTAATGATGGCGAAAGTGCTATTGTTAAATTAAATTTGAATAATCCAGCAGGTGAAGAGATTATTTCGGTTGGAATTGAGAATATTCAAACAATTGAAAAAATCTCACAGGAAAATGAATTTGGAAAAACTGTATTGACGGTAAAATTATCTAATCCTTTGACTTATCGCTCTAAGTATTATGTTCGTACCATTGTTTCTAAAGGACATGGGGATCCTTATTCCACTAATTTTGGTCAATATGAACGACCAATTGAATTATCTCTGTATTATCCAATTTCTACTGTAGATGATTGGCTTCGTATGAATACTAATCCAGAAGATAATTATATTTTGACGAATGATTTAGATTTTTCAGGAGTTGCTGAAAATAAAATATATATTTCTAAAGATTTTAAGGGTATATTGAATGGTAATGGACATACGATAAAAAATATTACAATTTCCTCTAATGGTGGAGTTTTCTATCGTTTAGCTGAATATTCGACCATAAAAAATTTATTTATAGAGAATTATAAGAAAACATCTAATACTTCTTATGGTGGATTTGTTTATACGAATACTGGTACTCCTACGTTAGATAACATTCATATTACGAATGCCTCTATTAAAGCTACTGGTTTTATTGGTTCTTTAATAGGATATGCAGTTGGTACTGGAGTTATTGTGACAAATTGTTCTGTTACTGGTTTTAAATCTGTTGCGAATGCAGATGCCTCTGATATTCGAATTGGTGGCTTAGTTGGATATATGGCGGGAAATGGATATATTTCTAATTGCTTTGCTCAAGATATTGATATTGAGATAATGGATTCTATTGCTACTTACGGTGTTGGAGGAATTATTGGACAGCTTGCCAATGGTTCTATTACTAATGTTTATGCAACTGGATCTATTAAGAGTAATTCTGCTTATGTTGGAGGAATTGTTGGCTACTCTAATGCTATTATCGCTAACTGTTGGTCTGATGTTGATATTTATTCTGAGCTTGATTATGTAGGTGGTATTACTGGTAAGAGAGATCATTCTTCTATTTCTAGTACATTGGTTTTGGGCTCTATTTATTCTAATTATGTAGGTCAAAATATTAATCGTACTTCTGGTAATGCATTACTCATTCCGCAGAAAAACTATTTCTGGAGTGAGCAGCCTTTTTATGGTTATGTTGTAGGAGATGCAACTGCTGAAAAACCTTTAACTTCAGATCAGCTACGTTCAGAGGATACATATCAAGATTTATTTGATTTTGGAGATAATTTTGATTATACCCAAGTTGGAGAAGGAATTCTTCCGAAATTAAGGAGTATTTCTGGGGAACTTTTACCAAATCAAAATGATCATAAATTTGAATCTGAAAAGTTCAATGTACGTGGATATATTCAGGCGACACAAAGAGTTGAAGATGGAGATGTTTACTTCATATTAGAAAACCCAGATAATTATGAAGTTACAACGGTTTCTTTTGATTATTTAAGATTTGATGAGAATAGTATTCGAATTACCAATACAGGTGAAGGTTATACGATTGTTAATATTAGTAATGTTAGACCGATTCGGTATTATGACTTTTATACCTTAACAGGTATTTCTTATAAAACATCGAGTACTGCTACAGCAAAAACAATTCATAAATATATTCAAGTTGATTTACAATTTTTTAAGACTTTGTCTTCTTATACAGATTGGAGAAGTATTAGTAAAACAACTACTGAGAATTATCGTTTAACCGGTGATTTAGATTTTAGTGGTGTTTCTAATATTAATACAGATGTTTCTATTGGACGATTAGAAGGACAAGGAGCAGGATATTCGATTAAGAATATAACGATTAATAATATTACAACTTCTTTCTCTTTGATTCGTAAAATAACATCTTCTATGAAGAATGTTCGGTTTGAAAATATTACTTTAAATGTTAAAGATGGAACATCATATGGATCTTTCTGTAATGTGATTCGATTGAACTTTGCAGATATTGATAATGTAGAGTTTAATCATATTACAATTAATGCTCCAAAAGTTACGAATTATGTGGCACCGATTGGTATTAATCGTGGACAGTCGCTTCGAAATATTAACCTTAACTATAATAATATTGTTGGTAGAAATTATGTAGGTGGATTAATTGGTGCTTCACAGAATCATGATGCTTATATGATTACAGCTGATCATATTACTGTTTATGGGGATTCTACTTATGTTGGTGGAATTGTTGGACAACGTGATTATGCAAACCCAACTCAGTGGTTCTACTTTAGTGGTACTAATATGAATGTTACTGGAAAGAATCATACCGGTGGTTTGTTTGGTTATGGAGGTGCTAATTACTCTAGTATTAAGGATTCTGTAATACGTGGATTGGCTGGTGCAGAACGAGTTGGTGGAATTTGTGGTACTAATTTAGATCGATTTGCTTATTATTATGATGCAGATAATATTGATGTGATTACTAATGATGCAGTTACCTATACAGGAGGAATATTCGGATGGTCTTATGATACTTTTTATTGTTATATCAGGAATTCTCGAATTACTAGTAATGGAACAGGAAATGTTTATACAGGTGGTATTCAAGGATATAAGAGTGGATATACAAACCGTTATAATGGTGTTATTAATACGACAATTACTACTCAAGGTACCGGTGGAACAGGAGGATTTGTTGGTTACTTTACTGGTAGTGGAGTTTTTGATTATAGTTACATTGTGAATTCTCAGATTAATGGAGTTTCCAATGTTGGTGGTGCTGTTGGTAATGGACGTAATAGTAGGCTTTATTACTGTACAGTCAATGTTAAAATTAATGCTACGGGTTCTAATGTTGGTGGAGTATATGGTTATATCAATAATGTAGATTCCTCAGATTCTACATATAGTGATGTTGTTCATGAAATTATATTAGAAAATAGTGAAATTCATGGTGGAAATAATGTAGCATTATTTGCTGGATATGCTACTGGTAATGTATTATTTAATAACTATTTTTATAATATTTATTTAGTTGGTAATGTAACAACTGAAGGATCTCGATATGGTATTGTTTTACCACAAAATTCAGCAAGTAATTTGGAACTTTCCTCTTTGTTACCTCGCTTTTATGTTTATACTAACAATACTATTAATGGAACGAATATTAAGAATATTTCCTTCTTACAAGAAACTATTTCTAATTTAAATTTGATTACTGCTAATGATTTGGCTACACAAACATTCTATACAGGACATGGTATTACAACGACTTACTTTGTATTTACTGATGCTAGTAATGGTAATCGAAATTTGATTAGTAATGGCTATTATCCATTTGTTAAGACAGTTACTGGTCAAGTTCCGGTTAAATTACCAACAGGAGTTGCAAGTTTTTCTACGTCTGGTGCTAGTCCTATTTATCATGAGTTACCAGAATTAAATGTCTATAGTAGTGGAATTCATACTATTAACCTCGAGCTTAGTGAGTCCGACTCCTTTACTAAAATGGAAGTGTATCAGGAACAAAAACTAATTCATGAAGATTATTTATCTCATAGAGTGTATACTTTTAATTATGATTATTCTTCTTCTATTAAGATTGTTTTAGATGATGGCAAAAATAAAAAAGTTTATACTTATGAAGCAGAAGATTTAAGAAATCCTGTTACTACTTTTAAGAATTCTTATGCTTATTTATATGATGGTAAACTCAAAGGAAATATTACTACTACTAATGATCATTTTATTCATTTATATGATAAGTATGCAATGACTGAAAACTTTGACATTTATAATTTAGAGAATGGTAAATTTGAGTCTAAGGATAATCATTATACTTTGGCGGTTGTAGGAGATAATGTTCCATTATTTGAATTCCGTGTAGGGGAGAGTAGAATTGAAACCTATGCAAAATATTCCATTATTCATAAAAAGGACCAAGATATTGTTTATGAAGGACAACTATTTAATAATAGTGGAAGTATTGAAATTGTTGATGCTAATTTAGAAAATGTCAAGACTACAGCAATTGTAGATACTTCTGGAAATAAATCTTTTGTAACGGTACTTGGTAATAATGGTATTCTTTACGATTTGAAAGATGAAATCCATTTACCAACTAAATTTACTAATTCTAATATTCGTTATATGAGTCATAATATTGGTAATAACAGTAATATGGTTGTGGTAATGTATGAAACAGGTAGAGTAGTAGTCTTTGATTATCGTACAGGTTCTGAATTAGAGGCTGAAAAAGCTATCGATAAAATATCAATTTTTGATTATATTAAGAATTCTAATTCATTCCAAAAGTCTATTTTTGATGATCACTTTATCCAAGACTATAATGATAGTATTGAGTTACAAAAGAAACTAGAAGAAACACCTTTATATGGTGATGGTGATGGAAATTACTTTACGGGTGATTCTAATGATACAAGTAAAACAAATTCATATCAACTTGCGACAAAATATGCTACATATTATAATGCTGTTAAGAATAGCTATGATGTTGTAGATATTGGAGAAGTTGTTCTCGGTGATCAAAAAGAGGCTGTTACAGAAAATGATAAGATTTATACTTCTAATGATTTAATGCGTTTCTATATGCAAGAGACTTCTTATCAAAAAGTAAAATCTAATATTAATATTGTTTATTTATTGTTAATTGTATTATTTAGTGTTCTTATTGCTTTATTCTTATGGTTTAAGAATGCAAAAGATTTAAAGATTGAAGGGAGATAATGTATGAAACAAAATCGTAAATTAAAAATAAAAATTAATAAGAGAGTTGCTGCTATTCTTGGAATTGTAGTTTTTGCACTACTCATGATAGGAATTGTTGTAAGAATGGTAACGAGTCGTGTCTCATCATCTTCTCCTGTTGGTCTTACTAAGGAATATTTTGAAAAACATCATAAGGAAGATAAATCTCTTACTAGTAAAATAGTTTATCCATTTTCTGATAAATTAAATTCATATCAAGAACAACGTTATAAGGAAATTATTAAAAAACAATATAGAAATATACGGTATGAGATTATTGATGAATATGTTGGAGATGTTGATTCTAATATTACTGTTAAAGTAACTGTTACTGATTTAAAGGATTCTTATGAGAAAGCCAATAGCTATGTAATTGCTCATAAGGATAAGTTTTTAAATTCCTCTAATGAAATGGATGATAAGAAAGCAATTGATTATAAACTTGGTCAATTAGAAAAAGCCGTTGATTCTATTGATTATTCAATCACTATCAATTTTTATAAAAATGATAAAAATCAATGGGTTATGTCAGAATTATCCTCTAGTGATTTAGATAAAATATCTGGTATTTTTTAATAATTGTATTTCGGTTAATATCTTTTTGGTATTAACCTTTCTTTTTTCTTTTTTTTTCTCTTTTTTCTTTTCCTGTTTTTTGATATAATAGGTTTGTATTATAAAATGAGAGGTTGATGGATGTGTCTGGAAAGGTTCGTGGGTCTAGTAGTAATCTTAATTCTAGTAATAAGCGTCATTCTAGTGATAATCGAGGATCTAGTAAAAATTATTCAAAACAAAAGAAAAAAAATACTAATCGTTCTCAAGAAAAAAAACTAGAGCAAACAACTAGAATCCGTATTGATCAGGAAAGATTAGAAGATTCTGAATCTTTAGATACTAGTTTTTTAGAAGGCCGTTTAGGAAAAAAAGTACGTGATAATCGATTATCAAAAGAAAAATTATTAAGTAAATATGAAGAAGCTGATAAAAGTAATATCTTTAAAAGAGTTGTTTCTATTTGTTTTTTAATCGTTATCATTCTATTTATTATTTCTTTTATCCCATCTTTACCATTGAAGATAAATACTTCAACAGAAAAACAAAAAGATGTGGAAGAGTCTGCTCCAAAGAAAGTAGAAAAGGCTGTTGTGTTAGATAATAATTATTTGTTTGTTGGTGATTATTATACGGATGGTATTGATAAGAATGAGTTTACTTATCCTATTGTAAAAGAATGTAATGAGAACTATCAAACCATTGATTTATTGAATGATATGGATCATATTTTTTATCAATATAATCCTTCTTTAATTTTTATTGAGATTGGTATGAATGATTTACGAGAAGATGTTTCGGAAGATGAGATTCTTGATCATATTCGTGAAATTATTGATAAGATTCAAGAAAATAGACCTTATGCCAGAATTGTTATAGAGTCTATTTATCCCATTAATTCTGAAATGGAAGAATATGATTCAAAGTTTATAGGAGATTCCCTTAACAATGAAGATATTCAAATGATTAATTCTAAAATTCAAAAAATAGCAAAAGAAAAAAAAGTAGAATACCTTGATGTTTATCAAGTATTAAGTGAAGAAGAACAATTAAAGGAAAACTATACAGAAGATGGGATTCATCTTAATGAAAAAGGATATCAAAGACTTATTTCTTTGATTCAAGATACAATAGAGGATTTATCATGAAATTGAAGGTAAATAAAAAACATAAATTAATTGTGTTATCTGTATTGTTGAGTGTTTTAATTGTTTCTTATGCTATTTTAACAATTTATAATTATTATTCTGTAAAAGAATATGATAATTTAATATTACCAAATACGATTATTGATGAATATAATTTTTCTGATTATTCATTTGATAATTCTAGAAAGATGATGAATTTTTATCAGGATTTAGTATTAAGCAAAAAAGTTAATTTAAAAGTTTCTGATAAAATTTTTGAATATACTTTAAAAGATTTAGGGGTAACGATTGATCAAGATAAAACGATTGCTAAGATTAAAGATTATCAAGCTGGCTTGTCATTTAGTAGAAAGTTGATGATATTACATGGTGGTTCTCCTACAAGATTTACTTTCTGTTATATGATTTCAGCAGATAAGTTAAGAGCTTTATTAGATGATATTAAAACTGCTAGTGATTTGCAACCAGTCGATGGATATTTTGATGCGACTGATGGGGTTCGCTATCAGGCAGGAATTGAGGGATATTCCTTAAATGTTGATGAAAGTATGAAGAGATTAATGGAATTCTTTGATAAAGAATTTGTAGAAGGTTCTACTGTTGAATTAACGGGTGATAGTATTGGTGCTAATACAAATGATAGTTATACAAAGATTGATACCATGACTTCTCAGTTTGTGACAGACTTTATGCCAAATACTTATTTAAGAAATATTAATTTAAATACTGCTTTAGGTTATATTAATGGAACTGTGGTGAATCCAGGAGAAGTATTCTCTTATTGTGATAAAGCTGGTCCATTTAATAAAGCTGGATATGTTTTCTATTATGAGTTTGTGGGAAATGGAGTTTGTCAGATTGCAACTACTACCTATAATGCAGCTTTACTTGGTGGACTTGAAATTGTGAAACGCTATCCACATGCGAAGAAGAGTGTTTATGTTGATGGTGGATTAGATGCGACTGTTGCAAGTTATTCTAGTGGATGGTGTGTTGACATGCAGTTTAAAAATACTTATGAATATCCAATTTATATTAAAGCTTATTCAGAAGGTGGAAGAGCTCATGTAGAGTTTTGGTCTAATAGTGATGCGAAGAAAGGATTAGAGTATACAACTTCTTCTGTACAAATAGGTGCGAGAGGATATAGATCTTATTTGCATACATGGAAAGATGGACAAGAAATAGATGTTCATGAGATTGCGACTACCTGGTATCCTGAGGCATAAGTTTGTTTTGTAAAAAGTTAATTCTATTAAGAATTAGCTTTTTTTGCATATATTTTTTTTTATTTCATAAGATTATTTAGAAAGTGAGGAAATCAATATGGAAACATTAAAAGTCAGTAGTAAGTCAAATCCAAATAGTGTAGCAGGAGCTTTAGCAAATGTTTTTCGTGAAAAGGGGGAAGTTGAAATTCAAGCAGTAGGAGCTGGGGCTTTAAATCAGGCAATAAAGGCAGTAGCAATTGCGAGAGGATTTGTTGCTCCATCGGGAAAAAATTTAGTCTGTATTCCAGCTTTTCAAGATATTTCTATTGATGGTGAGGAAAGAACTGCTATTAAGCTAATTATTGAAACAAAGTAGAATTTATTATTTTTATAAAAAAGCGAATTTGTATTCATTTCAATTGCGCTTTTTTCTTTTTGTTGATAATTCATGATATTTTTTTTATTCTGTGATAAAATAAGTGTATAGGATGTGAGATTTTATGAATCAAGAAAATGATACTACCATTTATTGTTCTAGATGTGGGGCGGAAATGAAGAGTAGCTCACGTTATTGCATGA
>CAMOGG010000006.1 GCA_946614095.1 uncultured Caryophanales bacterium
TAAATGTTCATTACTTATCCATTCCTCTAACAATAGGAATGATTATGAGAATTCTATTTTTATTAATACTATTTTTAATTGTATTATTTTACTATCATAAGCCAAAAGTAATAATACCATATTTAATAGTCGGGATATTGATGATATTTCATCTATTAGGAAATCAGCTATATAAAACAAATCCATCGAATTGGCAAGAATTACAAAATATAATGAAAACATTTTATTTTCCTTTGTTATTAGGAACAATTTATACAATAAAAGAAGATATTCAAATTAGTAATTTAACATTATTTACATCATTATTTTTATATCTAATCTTTATCTTTGTGCCATTATTATTAGGAGTAGGCTATAAAAGTTATAAAATTACAAAAGCTGGGACATTAGGTTTTTATAATTCGGCAAATGAAATAAGTGGCATTATTTCTATCTTAACTCCTATCATGTTTATTGTATTAAAAGAATCCAAAAAATGGATTCCTAGAATACTTTTAATAATAATGTATCTAACAGTAATTCTAATGATGGGTACCAAAACACCACTTTTAACTTTATGTTTTATTTCTGGAGCAACTTTAATGTACTTTTGGATTAGATGGAAAAAGAAAAAAGAAACAAAGAAGATAATTACATCTATTATCTTATTATTATTTAGTATCATAGGACTTAGTATTGTACTTCCTAAAACAAACTTTTATAAGAATATTGAAACTCATTTAGATTTCTTAGGAGTAGATAGTGTATTGGATGTATTAGAAAGCAAAGAATTAATGGATCATTTTATTTTTAGTCAGAGATTAACATTCTTACATAAAAAAGCAAGTATCTTTCATTCTGCTAATCTTTATCAAAAACTTTTTGGAATTGGTATCTTTCAAAATGGAGTAGAAACAAAAGCAGTTGAAATGGATTACTTTGATATTTATTATAATTATGGATTGGTTGGATTCTTTATCTTCTTTGGAATTGTATTAACGATTCTTTATCAAATACTAATAGAGGAAGAGGAAAAATCATTCAAACGATATATGATAAGAATCAGTCTATTATTAATAATAGTTCTATCTTTATTTACAGGTCATATCCTTGTTGCACCATCAGTAAGTCTATTAGTAGTAACTATTATCTTATTATTAAATGATCAAAAGAAAAAGAGATACTTCATTAGTGGAAAAAAATTAGAAGAAAAAGATAACGATATAATAGAAAAAATAAAAGGAAAAGATAATCTTCTAACAATCATCCAAGAAAATAAAGTTCCAAGAAATAAAATCTCTTTCTTATTTTTTAAAATTTTAAATTATCATAATTATGATAGTAGCTTTTATTTTTATAATACAGATGGAATAGGAAAAGACTTAGTAGAAGTAACTTCTAATCAAAGAATAATAGTAGTAAAGAGAATGAAACAAGAATATGAAGAATATGATTGGATTATTTGTAAAGAAAAAAGAAAAGTTCATTCTAAAAAAATAATTTATTCTGATGATAAGAAACTTATGCAAAAAATTGAGTATCATGATAAATAATAAAACAAATAACCCAGAGAAAATCTGGGTTGTTTCTTTATGAAAAAAGGTTTATAATAAAAGAGATGAAAGCGAGAATGTATATATGCAAAAGAAACTAGGAATGGTAATTGTAAACTATAACGATTTTAATATGACAAGTCGCTTACTAAAAAACGTAAGAAACTATAAATGTTTAGATTTAATTGTTGTAGTAGATAACAATTCGCCAGATGATTCTTTTGAAAAGTTGAAAGAGTTTGAAAGTAACCGAATCACTATAATTAAAAATAAGTTTAGACAATACTCTTCGGGGTTAAATGTCGGTGCTAAATGCTTAATTAAAAAAGTAGGAGATTGTAATATTATATTTTCCAACTCAGATATCATCATTAAAGGTGAGGAAGACTTAAAAAAACTTTCATCAAATATAAACTCGGATGTTGTAGTAGTAGGACCAACAGTAGATGAGCATGGTACATTAAATAGGGGATGGCACTTACCTAGTACCAATCAAGAAATACTATTCAATATCCCGCTTTTAAGCCGGTATTTTAAACAAAAATATCTACCATATAAAGAAGAAGATTATAATAAGGATACTACCTATGTAGACGTTGTATCTGGCTGCTTCTTTATCGTAGATAGTAAATTTCTCATGGATAATGATTATTTTGACGAAACAACATTTTTATATTATGAAGAACAAATTTTTGCAATGAAAGTAAAAGAAAAAAACAAAAAAGAATTAGTGGATAATACAGTAACCATTATTCATGATCATTCTGTATCGATTGACAAAAGTATTAAAAGAGTAAAAAAACAAAAAATATTAAAGACGAGTCAAAGATACTTTGCAAAAAAATATCTAAAAGCGAATAAATTACAAATGGCACTATTATACATAACAGATTATTTTTATCGAGGATTATTGTATCTAAGGTGTCTAATAGGGAGGTAACATGAAAGGAATTATTTTAGCTGGAGGGTCTGGAACAAGACTTTATCCAATTACAGAAGGGATTAGTAAACAACTAATGCCAATTTATGATAAACCAATGATTTATTATCCATTATCAACACTTATGTTAGCAGGAATTAAAGATATCTTGGTTATCACAACTCCAGAAGATCAAGCATCTTTTCAAAAATTATTAAAAGATGGAACAACATTTGGTATCAATATTTCATATGTTGTACAGCCATCACCAGATGGACTAGCTCAAGCATTTATTCTAGGAGAAGAATTCATACAAGATGACGAATGTGCAATGATACTAGGAGACAATATCTTCTATGGAAATGGCTTTAATGAAGCACTTCAGCGAGCAAAACAAAATGCAGAAGAAGGATATGCAACGATTTTTGGAAATCAAGTAAAAGACCCAGAACGATTTGGAATTATGGAATTAGATGGTGATAAGGTAATTAGTGTAGAAGAAAAACCTGAACACCCTAAGTCTAATTATGCTATTACTGGATTATATTTTTATCCAAAAGGAGTATCAGAAAAAGCGAAAGAAATTACTCCATCAGATAGAGGAGAATTAGAAATTACATCTCTTAATGACGTATACTTACAAGATAGAAAATTAAAAGCAGAAATATTAGGTGATGAATTCACATGGTTTGATACAGGAACATTTGATAGTGAATTAGATGCTGCTAATATGATTAGAACAATTGAAAATAATAAGGATAAAGTCATTTGCTGTCCAGAACAAATTGCTTATTATAAGAATTGGATTAGTAAAGACAAGTTACAAGAAAGAGCAAAAGTATTAAGTAAAAATAATTATGGAAAATATCTACAAAAAGTAGTAGATGAAACAAAATAGGAGGGTATGGATGAATCGATTAGATTTTGAACAAGGTAGAGAAGAAGATAAATGCGTAGATTTTAAATCAAATATTATTAAAACAAATTTAGAGGATTGCTATATCATTGAAGAAAATAGATTTGGAGATAGTAGAGGATATTTTACTTCTGTAACAAGCAAACAATTAGAAGCATTAGACTTTAGAAAATGGAGTCAAAAGAGTGAATCTATGTCTGCCAAAGGAACAATCAGAGGATTACACTTCCAAAAAGATCCTTATTGCCAAGCAAAAGTAGTAAGTTGTACCAAAGGAGCTGTTTTAGATGTTGTAGTTGATATGAGAAAAGATTCTCCAACTTATGGGAAGTATACGGCTATTGAATTAACTCCAGAAAATGGAAGAATGTTATATGTTCCACGTGGATATGCTCATGGATTTTTAGCACTAACGGATGATGCAACTTTTAACTATATGGTAGATAATGAATATGCTCCAAGAATGGAAGGAGGAGTTCTTTGGAATGATCCAGCCATCAATATTCCATGGGATGAAATCTTTGAAGAATATGGAATAGAAGAACCATTATTATCTGATAAAGATAGAGATAGAATCCCTCTATCAGAAAGTGAAGTAAATTTTTTAAGAAGACCAAAAAAGTATCTAGTAACAGGAGTAAATGGTCAATTAGGATATGATATTGTAAAGGAACTAAATGAAAGAGGAGAATATGATGTTCTAGCTGTTGATAAAGAGGAAATGGATATTACAGATAGAGAACAAGTAATGAGAATTGTAAAGGCTTATCAACCAGATGTAATCTTCCATTGTGCTGCATGGACTGCTGTAGATAAAGCAGAAGAATTAAAAGATGCTTGTCAAAATGTAAATGTAGAAGGAACAAAAAATCTAGCAGATGCTTCTATCGAAGTAGGTGCCAAAATTGTTTATATGTCAACAGATTATGTCTTTGATGGAGAAAAAGAAGGATTGTATAATGAAGAAGACACACCAAATCCAAAGAGCGTGTACGGACAAACAAAATTGGATGGTGAAGAAGAAGTTAGAAGAAATCCAAATCATTTCATTACTCGTATTTCATGGGTATTTGGAGAAAATGGAAACAATTTCATTAAAACTATGCTAAAACTAGCTGACAAATATCCAGAATTAACAGTTGTAGATGATCAAATTGGTTCTCCAACATATACGGTAGATCTTGCTAAGCTTCTAGTAGAAATGGCAGAAACAGAAAAATATGGAACTTATCATGTGAATAATGAAGGATACTGTTCTTGGGCAGAATTTGCAAGATATATTATGGAAAGTAATGATAAAAATACAGTTATTAAGCCAGTAACGACAGAAGAATATTATGATGGAAAAGATACAACATTTATAGCATATAGACCACGTAATTCAAAATTGGATAAAACAAAATTAGAAGAAGAGTTTTATAGACTACCATCATGGCAAGATGCTACAGATAGATATTGTAAGCAATTAACCAAATCAAAAAAATGGTGGTTAGAAAACTTAAAATAAAGGAGAAAATATGAAATTTTTAATAACAGGTGGAGCAGGTTTCATTGGAAGTAACTATTGTCACTATGTTGTAGATAAATATCCAGAAGACAAGTTTGTATGTTTAGATGCTCTAACCTATGCAGGTAATTATAATAATATTAAGTCTCTAGAAAATAAAGAGAATTTTAAATTTGTACATGGAGATATTACAGATAGAGATTTTATAGATAAACTATTTAGAGAAGAACAATTCGATGTAGTAATTAACTTTGCTGCAGAATCTCATGTAGATAATTCTATTAAAAATCCAGGCATCTTTCTAACAACAAATATCATAGGAACCCAAGTATTAATGGATGCATCTTTGAAATATAATGTAAAAAGATATCATCAAGTATCAACAGATGAAGTATATGGAGACCTTCCATTAGATAGACCAGACTTATTATTTACAGAAGATACACCAATTCATACATCAAGTCCATATTCTTCATCCAAAGCAGGAGCAGATTTACTTGTGGGAGCTTATTATAGAACTTTTGGTCTTCCAGTAACTATCTCAAGATGTAGTAATAACTACGGACCATATCAATTTCCAGAAAAATTAATTCCAGTAATTTTTTCTAAAGCAATGAAAGATGAGCATGTTCCTGTTTATGGAACAGGAGAAAATATAAGAGACTGGATTCATGTCCATGACCATAACGTTGGAGTAGACTTGATTGTTAGAAATGGTAAAGTAGGAGAAGTGTATAATCTAGGAGGGCACTCTGAAAGAAATAACTTAACTGTTGTAAAAACTATTTTAAAGCAATTAGGGAAAAGTGAAGACTTAATAGAATTTGTAGAAGATAGAAAAGGACATGACTTAAGATATGCCATTGATTCTACCAAAGCAGAAAAAGAATTGGGATGGAATAGAACTTACAATTTTGAAGATGGTATCAAAGAAACAATTGATTGGTATTTAAACAATCAAGATTGGGTAGAAGACATCTTAAATGGTAATTATAAAAATGCTTACAAAGATTAGTAAGCATTTTTTTATTTTTTCTTTCCTTCTAATATAGGAAGATAAATAGTAATCCTTTGAATAATAGGAGTATGGATTAAAAACTGAATAAAAGTAACAAGAATAGCATAATAAGTAGAAGTCATAATCGGTTTTGATAGATGAAACATCTCAAAAAGAGTAATAGCAAAAACATTATGAGTAATATATTCTAATCCCATATGGGCCATAGTATGATTCCCAATCTCAGTAAGAATAGAAGAATTTGTCAAAAACGTAGAAAAATAAATCATGGTAATAATATTAATAAGAGATGTAACAATCAAATAATTCGTCTGGACAAAAGGATGATATTCCAAAATAATAGATAAATTAAAAATTTGTGAAATATTTTTAAAAAACAAAAATACAGATACAAAGAAAGAGAAAGTTCCAATCAAATGGAATATTTTAATATTCTTTTTGGAATCATTTCGATGTTGAATAAAAGAACAAATAGAAGAGAAGGAAACTGTTCCGAAACAATACCAAAATAAATAATTTAGAGTAGACTCAATATAAAGATAATTAAATACGATATTAGAAGGAAAAGTAACTGGGAACAATCCATGTTTTCCAAAACAAACTAATAATAAATAGGAGAGGATAAAGATTATTTTATCATTCTGAATATATTTTTTTAAAAGATAATAAGTAATAGAAATCATAAATAATGCGGGAAAAAACCAATAATTAGGTTGTATATGTCGAATATCGGATATAGCATAAAAAAAGTCTTGAAGATGAACAGCAGAATCAAAATGATTCCAAATGAAACTAATAATTCCCCATAAAATCATAGGAATCAGTAATCCCTTTCCTTTTTTTATGAAATATTCTTTAAATGAATTCTTTTTTACACAGTCAATAGCAAAAAAACCAGAAAGAATAAAAAACAATTTTAAATGAAAAGAATAAGCAAAATCATGTAGATGAGGAGTATCCCAATGACCTAAAAATACAAATATAATTGCTAATGCTCTACAAATATCAATCCATTCGATTCTTTCTTTTTTTACTTTTTGCCTCATAAAAATCCCTCTCTCTCATTACAATAATTGTTATATATTTAATAAATAAAAAAGTCAAATATTTCAGCTTGAAAAAATAAAGTTCAATGATATATTGAATGCAAATAAAATAGTGAGGTGCAATATGAGAAAAAAATCTAAAAAAAATAGTATTGTTATTGATTCTAAGTATATTTTTCATACCATTATATGGAAATGCTGAAGATAATATCTTTGTAAGCATTCAACCACCAGTGATAGGTGAGAACTTTCAAAATATGATTTGGGGTAGTTTTTCTCCAGATGCCAATATTTCGCTAGAATTGTACAATAACACGGATCATGTAGTAGTTTTGGAGAATACAAGTATTAAAAAGAACAAGGACTATACATTAAGTGTACGACTAAATACCTTTGACAATGAACCTTGGGATAATAATAAAAATGTTTCAATCTATGATTATAATAATTCAGATTATTACGTCGATAAAACAGATGCTACAATAACAAATGATTCTTATGAATTTCAAATTCATTACAATACTAGACAAGAAAAGACAAAAATTTATGGATCTTTAAGATTATCTTCATTTGGAAAACCATCTATAGGAAAGAATATTACCTACAATGAAATGAATAAATCTGATTCCAATAAAAGATATTATACCATTATCCAAGGATGGTATGAAGAAAACTCTAACACAAGATTAACAGAAAATGATGTATTCCAAGCTAATAAAACTTATGAATATCACATTTCCTTAATTCCAAAAGATGGATACACATTTAGTGATTATTTAAATGTAGATAGTTACATTCTAAGAGAATCTGGTTATTATCAATATCATGAGAATGAAATAGTAACCAACACCAACAAGAACAGATATCAAAAATTCACAGCCATTTGTGGATAAAAAAGAACAAAATATTTTAAAATAGTGGAAAAGAAAGTAGAAAATACTTTCTTTTTTCTTTATAAAAAAGTGAAGAATGTTTGTAATTTAGAAAAAATGTGCTATATTAATAATAGAGGAGAGTCGAAAAATGAAAAAAAATCTGAAAATAATTCCTATAGTAGTCTTGATAGTAGTTCTTGCATTGATGGCTACAAATAACCAAAGCCCTAAAAACAAAAATATTCAAAAAGTATTAAAGACAGAAGCTTATTCCTATCTCTCTAAAGAAGCAAAAGAATATATTGAAGAAGTCTATCAAGAAACGGGTACTATTGTCAGTACAGAAAAAAATAAAGAAGAAAATGTTCCTTACTTAAATCCTAAATATGTTTCCTATTTATCATTAAGTGAAGAAGAAAAAGAGCAAGTAGAAGAAATACCTCAAGTTTACGCCATAGATTTTCCAAGTGAAGGAAGTAATGAAATACTTCCAACTACTTATGATTTGAGAAATGTAAATGGAAAGAACTTTGTATCTCCAATTAGGAATCAAGATACACTAGATCTATGTTGGTCTTTTACAACAGCTGAACAATTAGAAAGCTATTTAATGGTAAAAAATAATCAAACTTATTCTAGCTCATCACAATTATTTTCTACAAGACAAATTGACTATGCAAGTAGTACAAATGGAATAAAAGATTATAATAATGAAAACGGTACGAGAGAGTTAACAAAAGGAGGAAACTTCTTGGCTTCTACCTTAGTTATTTCCAATGGATTAGGTTTAGTAAGTGATTCCTTAATACCATTTACTTTAGATAAATCACAAAGAGAATTATCAGAAGTATTAAACTATAGTAGATCATTATATGAATTAGATAAAAGTATTTTGATGCCTACTATTACTTCAACTACAACGACAACAGCGAAAAATAACATTATTAAAGCAGTAAAACAACTTGTTATGGAAAATGGGGGAGCTTATGTAGGAACACAAGGACCAGGATATTCTTGTAGTTCCAAAAACTCTGATGGAACTACAATTATTCGAGTAGATAATGGCTGTGAAGAGAATGCTGCTCATGCGATGCAGATTATTGGTTGGAATGATAATTATTCATATGCTTATTGTAAAAGCAATAAAAAACATACAAATGACATTTCTTCTTGCAGTAGTAGTAATATTGTTAGAGGAACAGGAGCATGGCTATTAAGAAACTCATGGGGAACAAACTATCCTTATGTTTATTTAGCGTATGATTCTTTACTAGATGATTATTATATTTTCTCAGATATTTCATCTATGAGTACGAGAACTTGGGATAATAATTATCATAAGAAAGTAGACCCATTCTATATCTACTACAATGTGTATGACAATCAATCATTTGAAAAGAAAATTAATACCCCAGAAAAAGTGGAAAAGGTAAAATTCTTCTCATTTGGATCAAACGGAACGTTTACATTATCCATCAAATCTGGTTCAAGAAACTATAATAGTATTAAAACTGCAACAGTAACTTATCCTGGAATTTATACCTTTGATTTAAGTGATAGTAATATTATTTTAGATGATAGTACTTTTGAAGTAACAATTAGTAGTAGCAATAATGTTTCTTTAATAAAACAAAGTATGGAAGTTTTTACATCGAATCAAACTAGTAATCCGCAAATAAAAAACAGTACCAATGCTATTACTTTAGATGAATCTTCTTCTAATTATTCTTTTAGATTATATTCTCATACCAAAAACATCTCTTCTAATCAAAAACCAACCTATCAATTAATAAATAGAAAAGGAGAAGATGTATCAAGTTATTTAACAGTAAAGAATAATACAATAGCAAAAAATGATGTTAACTCATTACTAGAAATATCCTCTTCCATTAAAACGGGAAGATATACTGTTAAAACCAATTATCAAGGTGCTTCTGATGAAATGAACCTAGTAATCGGAGTAGAAAAAGCAACAGTAAAATTCTATGCAAATGATGGAACAAATAGGGTAAGTACTCAAACCGTGCCTATCTTTACATCATTCCAATTAAAAGCCAATCCATATACTAAGACAGGCTATAGTTTTACAGGATGGAATACTAAAGCAGATGGAACAGGAGACCGCTATACAAACCTTCAAACGATAAATGAGATAGAAGAGGATTTAACTCTTTATGCACAATGGGTAGCCAATACCTATAAAGTTCAATATAACGCAAATGGTGGTACAGGAAATATGGCAGAGCAACAATTTAGCTATGATGTTTCCCAAACACTATTACAAAATACTTTTACACATAGTACATATAACTTTGTATCATGGAATACCAAAGCAGATGGAACTGGAACCTATTATCAGGATAAGCAAGAAGTGTCCAATCTAGTAAGTACTTCCAATGGTACCATCACTCTATATGCACAGTGGGATAGAGTACCAGATGTTTATTATCGCACACATGTCCAAGATATTGGTTGGCAATCATATGTTTATAATGGTGCTATGTCAGGAACTAGCGGTCAATCAAAAAGATTAGAAGCAATTCAAGTAAAATTACGAAACAAAGCATATACAGGAGATGTTGAATACCGTACTCATGTGGAAGATTATGGATGGATGAGTTATGTCAAAAATGATGCCATGTCAGGAACCTCTCATCAAGCAAAGCGACTAGAGGCTATTCAAATTAGATTGACAGGAGATTTAGCAACTCATTATGATATTTATTACCGAGTACACGCTCAAGATGTAGGATGGATGAATTGGGCTAAAAATGATGAAATGGCAGGAACAGCAGGATATGGAAGAAGACTAGAAGGAATAGAAATTGTTGTAGTAGAAAAAGGGAAAAAACCACCAACAAGAACAAATTTAAAAACGACCAAAGCCTTTCTTCAAAAACAAGTGATGTATACCACTCATGTTCAAGATATCGGATGGCAAAGTGAAGTAGCCGATGGAACAATGTCAGGTACCAGCGGACAGTCAAAGAGATTAGAAGGAATCAAAATAAGATTATATAAACCTGCTTATAGTGGTAATATTCGTTATAAAACTCATGTTCAAGATATCGGTTGGCAAAACTTTGTCTATGATGGTGCAATGTCAGGTACAAGTGGGCAAGGGAAACGATTAGAAGCCATTAAAATTGAATTAACCGGAAATATAGCAAGTCACTATGATATTTATTACCGAGTGCATGCTGAAACCTTTGGCTGGATGAACTGGGCTAAAAATGGTGAAAGTGCAGGAACAGCACATTATGGATATCGTCTGGAAGGAATTGAAATTGTTTTAGTTGACAAAGGAGATAAGCCACCAACAAGATCTAACTTAAAAACAACAAAAGCCTTTATCGATAAAAATGCTTAAGAACAGAGAAATCTGTTCTCTTTTTTTTAATTTTATGTTAAAATGGTATCATAAGAGGGGAAGTAACTTATGAAGAAGAAATTAATATTGATAATTCTTATGGTATTATTTTTAATACCATTTAAAACCCAAGCTACAACTTACACAATAAACCAGTTAAAGGCATTGTATCCAGACGGAACTAAATTTACGGACACATATTCTTATCGATATACAACAGACGAGAATCCCAATACAATAGTGAATATGGTTGAGACGAACTGTGCTGGATTTGCTGCAACAATATATTATAAGTTCTATGGATTAGATCATCATTGGGCAACTCAAAGTACAGACATTTTAAGTATTGAACCAGGTGATATTGTAAGATATCAAGAACCAAGCAAAGGCGCTAATACAAGTGAAGGACATAGTGTTTTTGTAATATCAAGATCAGGGTCAACAGTAACCGTAGCAGAAGCCAACTATGGTGAAGCAGGTGTGATAAAATGGGGACGTCAATGTGACATTTCAGAGTTTAATTATGGTTTTGATCACATTGACAAAGGACTATATACCATTGGTAGCGTATCTGTATCTCCAACTGTGGATATTCCACAAAATGTAAAGACATCTTTCAATGCTTTAACAGGGAAATTAAATGTAAATTGGACAAGAGTAAGTAGAGCATCTGACTATATTGTTTCTGTTTTCACAGAACAAGACGTGAAAAATAATAATTTTTCAAATCCAATTGCCACTGAAAGACCAACTTATAATTTAGCCGTAAGTCCAACGATTACATTAACACAAACAGGATTGCTATACGTATATGTTCAAACTGTATTAGATGAATATAAATCAAGTTTTAGTAGTCCAATTATTTTGAAAAGAATCCAAATATCAAATTTAACAATCGATAACAAACCAACAGGAAATATTTATGTTGGAGATGAATTCACTTTGAAAGCCATAAAAGAACCAAGTGATGCCAATTACCAAACAAAACTTACTTGGACAAGTAGTAATGAAAGTGTAGCAACCGTAACATCAGGATGTAAAGTAAACGTTATTGGTGAAGGAACCACAACAATAATGGTTGAAAGTGAAAACGGTATTAAAACAGGATATTCTTTTACAGCAATGGACAATACACCAGTAGAAAGCATTACACTAAATAAGACAAGTAAAGAATTGTTAAAAGATGAAGAATTTCAATTAACTGCGACAATTCTTCCTGAAAAATTAGCTAATAAAGTAGTAAACTGGAATTCATCAGATTCTTCTATCGCAACAGTAGATTCAACTGGTAAAGTAAAAGCTATTGCGAAAGGTACTGCAATTATTACTGCATCAGTAGAAGATAAATCTGCTACTTGTACAATTATTGTTTCCAATACAGAAATAAAAGAAATTGATTTTTCTTTACCATTTGCTATAGAAGGAGAAAGCTATTACATGAGAGCCTATGTAACACCAAATGATGCTAATGCAGATGGCTTGATTTGGACAAGTAGTAATCCTCAAGTATTAAAGGTAAGTTCATATGATGGTAGTGATGCATGGTTAGAAGGAATGCATTCAGGTACTGCAACAATTACGATTCAAGCATCCAATGGAGTAAGAACAGATGCAGAGATAAAAGTTTATGCAAAAATAAAAAGTCTAGGAATTACTGGTCCAACAGATAAAGTATATGTAGGCGATGAATTTGAATTAAATTATAATATTACTGCAGATGGAGAATACTATGATTATATGGCTCTAACATCTACCAATCCGGATGTAATAGAAGTAGATGGTTCAAAATTAATTGCCAAACAAGCTGGATCTAGTATGATTAAGGCAACAGATTTTACTGGTAAAAAAACAGCTTCAACGACAATAGAAGTATATGATAGAAAACCAATTACGGATATAACTTTGTATGCCCCACAAAAAGAATTAACAGTAGGACAATCAGTAAAGTATCATGCAACTGTAGTTCCAGAAGATACAACAGATTCAAAAGAATTAACTTGGAAGAGTAGCGATGAAAGTGTTGCAACAATTGATTCAAATGGAACTATTAATGCACTATCAGCAGGCACAACAACTATTTCAGTTACAAGTAGTAATAATATAAAGAAAACATTTGAAGTAATGGTAAATAATTCCAATATAGCAGTAACAAATATTACATTGAATAAAACGTCATTATCTTTAAAAGAAGGAGAAAGTGAAACATTAACTCCAACCATAACACCTGCAAATGCAACAGATAAAACAGTTACGTGGACAAGTAGTAATACAGCAGTTGCCACGGTATCCAATGGAACAGTAATAGCAAAAAAAGCCGGAACTGCAACTATTACAGCTCAAGCCGGAACAAAATCCACAACCTGCCAGATTACTGTAACAGCTAACGAAATACCAGTAACAAATATTACATTGAATAAAACGTCATTATCTTTAAAAGAAGGAGAAAGTGAAACATTAACTCCAACCATAACACCTGCAAATGCAACAGATAAAACAGTTACGTGGACAAGTAGTAATACAGCAGTTGCCACGGTATCCAATGGAACAGTAATAGCAAAAAAAGCCGGAACTGCAACTATTACAGCTCAAGCCGGAACAAAATCTGCAACCTGCCAAGTAACCATCACCGCAAAAGAGAATAAAAAACTATCTGTTGCATATATGACACATGTCCAAGATTATGGGGATCAAAAATATGTAAGAGATGGACAAATGGCTGGAACTAGTGGACAATCAAAAAGATTAGAAGCCATTCGAATAAAATTAGAAAATCAACCAGTTGATGGAGATATTGAATATAGAACACATGTAGAAGACTACGGATGGATGAGTTATGTGAAAAATGGTGCCATGTCAGGAACATCACATGAAGCCAAAAGACTAGAAGCGATTCAAATCAGACTAACTGGACCAATAGCAGAACAATATGATGTTTATTACCGAGTACATGCCCAAGATGTAGGATGGATGAACTGGGCTAAAAATGATGAAATGTCAGGGACAGCAGGATATGGAAGAAGACTGGAAGGAATTGAAATTGTCATTGTTGAAAAAGGACAAAATCCACCAACAAGAACCAATACAAAAACCACAAAAGCATTCATCCAAAAACAAGTATTGTATACCACTCATGTAGAGGATTATGGATGGCAAAGTGAAGTGGCAGATGGTGCCATGTCAGGAACATCTCATCAGTCAAAAAGACTAGAAGGAATCAAAATTAGATTATATAAGCCACAATATACAGGAGATATAGAGTACAGAACTCATGTTCAAGATATTGGATGGCAAGCTCCTGTCAAAAATGGACAAATGTCAGGAACAAGTGGACAAGCCAAAAGACTAGAAGCTATTGAAATACAATTAACAGAAGAAATGGCACAGCATTACGACATCTATTACCGAGTTCACGCAGAACACTTCGGATGGATGAATTGGGCGAAGAACGGACAAAGTGCAGGAACAGCACATTATGGATATCGATTAGAAGGAATTGAAATTGTAATAGTGGATAAAGGAGAGGCTCCACCAACAAGAACAGATATCAAAAATTCACAGCCATTTGTGGATAAAAGAGAACAAAATATTTTAAAATAGTGGAAAAGGAAGTAGAAAATACTTCCTTTTGATAGTATAAAAGTACTAGCCCTTAATAATGAATGTGCATAGAATAAGAAAAATTTTATCTTTAATATGATTTGTAATGGCTATTTTGAAAGTAAAAACGAATGTGTTATAATGGAATCAGGAAGGTGAGAAGATGATATCACAAAAAATAAAAGAACTTGATTATAAAGGAAAACTAAACTCTTTACCAGATAGTATTTATATAAGACTAAAGTATTATGCCGTATTTGGAAGACTTCCTAACTTGCATAATCCAAAACGATTTAGTGAAAAATTACAATGGTTAAAGTTACACGATAGAAAAGAGCTTTATACAAAATTATCAGATAAGTATGAAGCAAAAAAAATTGTAGGGAAAAAAATAGGAAAAGAGCACATTATTCCAACGATAGGAGTGTATGATAACTTTGACAAAATAGATATAAACAAATTACCCAATAAGTTTGTGATGAAATGCACACATGATTCTGGCGGAGTGATAGTATGCAAGGATAAAAAGAAATTAAATTGGGAAGATGCGAAACAATTAATCAATAATAATTTAAAGTCTAATTTCTATATAGTAAGTAGAGAATGGCCTTACAAGAATATTAAACCTAGAATTATTATTGAAGAATATATTGGAAGTGATTTAACCGATTATAGATTTTATTGCTTTCATGGTAAAGTAGAATACATTTATGAGTATACTAATAAAGGAACAAAAGATAATCATAAACCAGAACCTACTCATTGTAACGTATATGATAGAAACTGGAAACAACAGAAATTTAGAAATAACTCAGGACCAACAGAAGAACCTACTAAAAAACCAAAAAAATTAAAAGAAATGATTGAAATTGCAGAAAAACTATCAAAAGGACTAAAATTTATTCGAGTAGATTTATATAATATAGGAGAGAAAATCTATTTTGGAGAATTAACATTTTATCCAGGAGCAGGATGGTCTATTTTTCATCCAGATACCTACGATTATAAATTAGGAAGACTATTAAAAATAAAAGAGTCTAAGTCAAGAAAGTCACTTATAAAAAAAAGAGATAGAGTTCTATTAAAAGCAAAAGTTCCTGTTATGAGTGAACTAGTAGGAAAAGGAATTGAATATATCTATAAGCCAGGTTGTGTTGGAAGTGGAGAAGGATGGAAGTACTGGAGAAATTTTGGAAAATGGACAAGAAGTATTAAGAACTACAAAGTAGTAGTTCTAAGTGAAAACTACTATAACTATGATGTTTCAAGATATATTAAACAAGTAAATCCAGATTGTAAAGTAATTTTATTCTTTTGGAATAAACTAGTATTTGATTCATACTTTAAGGTAATAGAAGATCCAAACCTAGATGAAATATATACATTTGATGAGGAAGAAGCTGAAAAATATCATTTTAAGCATAACTCAACCTATTATTCAAAAAAAGTAAAGCTTCCAAAGAATAATATAGAAAATGATGTAGTATTTTTAGGACGGGCTAAAGATAGAGAAAAAGATATTAGAGATTTAGAAAAAAAATTAAGAAAAAAGAAAATTAAGACAGATTTTAAAATAATTACAGATGAAAAAGATATCATTGGATATAAAGACTATTTGGAAATGATTTCCAAAGCAAAGTGTCTTTTAGATTTTAATGCATATAATCAACGTGGACTTGCTTTAAGAGTAATGGAAGGATTATTCTTTAAAAAGAAAGTCATAACAACAAATAAATATGTGAAAGAATACGATTTCTACAATAAAAATAATTTCTTTATTATTGGAGAAGATGATTGGAAAGAGATTAAGAATTTTATAAATTCTGATTATGAAGAAGTTGATCAAAAAATAATAGATTACTATGATTTTGAGCAATGGATAAAAAGATTTAAATAGATAAGAAAGTAATATGTAAAATAACTTGATAAAATAAGAATAGGAGGTTAAAATGAAGGATTGGAAAAAAGGATTATTTTTATTTCTATTACTAGCGTTACTAGTATATTCTATTCCTGTTTTTTCGGAAGAAAAAGAACCAGTCGATAATAATTCTGAGGAAAAAATAGTGATACCTAATAATTCAGAACAAGAAGAAACAAAAGAAAAAGAAGAATCAGAAGAAAAGGAAATCATTACAGATAATGAAAAAGAAGAAAAAAAGACAACTGCTAATAATACGAAAAATGAAAAAACTATTTCAGTAACCTATCAAACTCATATAGAAGGAATTGGCTGGCAATCCTACGTGAAAGATGGCGAAACATCAGGAACGTCTCATCAATCCAAAAGACTAGAAGGAATTCGAATTAAAATTGAAAATTCAAAATATAAAGGAGATATTGAATATAGTACTCATGTTCAAGATATTGGTTGGCAAGATTATGTAAAAAATGGTGCTATGGCCGGAACAAGTGGACAGGCAAAAAGACTAGAAGCTATCCAAATTAGGCTAACAGGAGATCTTGAAAAAAACTATGATATTTATTATCGCGTTCATGCAGAAAACTTTGGTTGGTTAGATTGGGCCAAGAATGGAGAAAAAGCTGGAACATCAAGTTATGCTTATCGATTAGAGGCGATTGAAATCAGAATTGTAGAAAAAGGAACAGCTACGACTTTAAAAACAACACAAGCTTTTATGAGACCCTATATCACTTATCAAACTCATGTGGAATCAATTGGTTGGCAAGGAAAAGTATTTGATGGTGATATATCAGGAACTAGTGGAAAGGCACTAAGGTTGGAAGGAATTAAAATAGCTTTAAAGAATCCTGAACATACTGGTAATGTAGAATATAGAACCTTTGTGGAAGACATTGGCTGGCAAAATTTTGTTAAAAATGGAGAAATGGCTGGAACAAGCGGACAGGCAAAAAGATTAGAAGCCATTCAAATAAAACTAACAGGAGATATAGCAAATTATTATGATATCTATTATCGTGTTCATTCTCAAGAATTTGGTTGGCTAGATTGGGCCAAAAACGGAGAAAGTGCTGGAACAGGAGGTTATTCTTATCGACTAGAAGCCATTGAAATAAAGATGGTACAAAAAGGGCAATCAGCTCCAGGAAAGACAGATAAGCCATATATTAGAAGACTAATAAGATATAAAGCCTATCAAAATAATAAATGGACAGATTATAAATATGATGGTGGAATTCTAGGAACTTATGGACAACCATTAGAATCTATCAGAATCTCATCACTAAAAACAGAATTTCCAGGCACAGTTTCCTATTCAACCTATACAACTGAAGAAGGTTGGCAAAAAGTAATTTTACAAGAACAAATGAGCAATAAAAAAGGTTCTAAAATAGAAGCGATTAAGATAAATATTTCTGGTGAAATTGCTAATCATTATGATATTTACTATAGTACTTATATTTCAAATACTGGTTGGACTGGTTGGGCCAAAAACAATGAACCTTGTGGAAACATTGGCTATGGGAACCATATTCAAGCCCTAAAGATTCAACTTGTTCCAAAAAATGGTTCACTCCCAGGAAATACAGCCAATGCTTTTAAAGAAGATATTTTACGTGTAAAATACACCAGTTACGTAGAAAAAACAAAATGGCAATCCTATGTTTCTAATGCTGCTACCTCTGGAACAACAGGTCAAGCAAAAAGCATTCAAGGGCTAAAAATATATATCAATAAAAAAGTTGCCGAAGGAGATATTCACTATAGTGCTCATGTCTCAGAAGTTGGTTGGCAAAGCTATGTTTCTAGTAATGCTCAAGCTGGTGTAGTTGGAAAAAAGATAGAAGCAGTAAGAATCAAATTAACAGGTGAAATAGCCAGTAAGTATGATATTTATTATCGAGTTCATGTTTCAGAAGTAGGCTGGATGGGATGGGCCAAGAATGGAGAAAATGCTGGTACTTCCAAAGCAGGATTAGGAGTAGAAGCCATTCAAATTCAATTAGTAGAAAAAGGAAAAGAAGCTCCAAAAAACACTGACAATTTAAATACTGACAAAGCATATCTTAGTGCTAGATGGGAAAAAGACTCAAATGGAAATCAATACTATTATGATATTTATGGAAATATGCTAAAAGGAGGAAAATTCATCATTGGAAATACAACTTATTATTTTTCTCCAACAGGAATATATTTAGGAAACAAAAATCTAGAAGTGATTGATGTATCAGCTCACAATGGAGTAATCGATTGGGAAAAAGTATCAAAAAGTGGTATCTATGGAGCAATTCTAAGAATATCAGCTAGTGCCGTATATGAAGACACAAAACTAGCAGCAAACATAGAAGGTGTCAAAAAATATCATATACCATACGGAATTTATATATATAGTTATGCAGAAAGTTATACAGAAGGAGTATCATATGGTAACTTTACAAAAAATATGATTAGTAAATATGATATGAATCCAACTCTAGGAATATTCTTTGACCTAGAATCAAACAGCATTACTCAATTTATGGGTCCAACAGAATATACCGCTGTAGTAAAAGGATACTTATCAGTTATCCCAAATGCTGAGTTATATACTTATGTAAGTTATGCCAATACTGCACTAAACACATCCTTTATGCGAAATAGAATTACTTGGATTGCTCATTATAATTCCTATTGTGCTTATACCGGAAGCTACAAAATGTGGCAGTATACCAGTACAGGACGAGTATCCGGGGTATCTGGTGATGTAGATAAAAGCATTTTATATCGTTAAAATAAAAGAATTGAGGTGGAGTATGCTAAATCTTTTAAGAAAAATTAGTACCATGTTAAGATTATGGAAAGATAGAAAACAATTAAAAAAAATAGAAGAGAGTAACTTATTTGATGCAGACTACTATTTAAAACAGCATCATAATCTCAAGCAAAAGCCTCATATTCATTATTACTATTATGGATGGAAAAATTTGGATGCTCCAAGTTTTTCCTTTTCTACAAAAAAATACCTAGAAAGATATGAAGATGTCTTAAAAAAGAATATAAATCCACTAATTCATTATTTAGAAGTAGGAAAAAAAGAAAATAGAATCATTGAATTTGATGAAAAAGCACCTACAATGAAAGATTGGTATCAAAAAAAATATCAAGAAAATTATGACTATCAAATAATGTATCAAGATAATCCAAAAAGAATACAATTATTTTTAGAAAAAACAATTACAGATAAACTAATATCTTTCTTGAATGAATTAATAATAGAAGATTCTTATGAAATAAATATTATTAATTACCAAGGAGCTAAAGAAGATTTTAAGAGAATAAAAGGAAAGATATCTTATTGTAATTTAAAAGAAAATAATTATTTAGAATGTAGTCTAGAAGATATCTTTCTTACAACTTCTAAAAAAGTTGCGGAAGCACTTCTTCATACAAAAGCTTTGGATAATAAAATATTTTATTATGTAGAAGATAATACAAATGTAGAGCGTTTATCAGATTTATTAATGAGTCAAAAAATAGTAATTCTAAGAAATAAAGAAAAATTAAATCTAAAAAAGACAAAGCTAGAGTTCCAATTAACAAGAAAAGAGATTCCTACTTCAGGAATTCTATATGTAGATATGGATTCACTAGGTATGATTGGACTTGATTTTCTAAATGAAATCTTCCTAAGAAATATTTTAAAAGCAAAAAAATGGCAAGTTTATTTTAAGGATAAAGAGATAGACTTTTTTCAATTAGACTGTCATGTATTAGTAAAAACAACTCCTCATCCAATCAATCATGTAAATTTCTATTGGAGAGATGAGAAAAAGGAAGATGAGACAGAACTTATTATTAAGAAGAAATACGAAGAATATCAAAAAGAGACAATTGATATAACCAATAAAAATAGTATCAAGAAACTAAAAAAAATAGAAAAAGATGATAAGAGTGATAATACTATTTTTGAACAATTGGAAGAATTATGGAAAGAGGATAGATACCATGTATAATATAAAAAATACAAAGCGATATGAATTATTAATGGTTTTGCCTTCTTTTTCCACTCGTTATGAAGAACTAATAAGGAGTAATAAAAAAAACATACTTTATGTGAAAGAAGTATTTGATCCAAGCACTTTTCGTTATAGAGCTTATAATGTAGAAGAGGCCATGAAAACAAGTGAAAAATATCAAATACATTACTTTTTAACAGAAGAAATAAAAAATCTTTATTCTCAAATAAATAAAATAAATATGGTAGTATTTCAGCGTGCTCAATGGACAATAGAATTAAATAACTTTATCAAAATATTAAAAAAGTATCACATCAAAATAATATTTGATGTAGATGATTTAATCTATAAACCCAAATACGTTTCTTCTTACTTAAATAGTATTTCTGATAATAGTGAATATAAATTAAATTCATTACTTGCTATTTCAGAAAGATTAGATATGGTTGCGAAAGAATGCGATTCCTTTATTACAACAACCTCATTTCTAAAAAAATCATTAGAAAAAGATTATCATAAGAAAGCACTTGTTTTACCAAACTTCTTGAATGAATCACAAGAAGAAATTGCAAAGGAAATTTTAAAAAAGAAAAAGGATCATTATGATAAAAGTAAATTTATAATTGGATATTTTAGTGGATCAAACTCACACAAGAGAGATTTAGAAACAATAGAAGAAGACTTAATAAAAATGATGAAAAAGCATTCTGATGTTTATTTAAAAATTGTGGGTTTAATGGATTTAACAGAGCCATTAAAGTTATGGCAAAAAAAAGGAAGAATAATCATAGATGATTTTGTTCCATATGAAGAATTAGCATATAAGATTGCCAGTGTAGATGTAAATATTATTCCTCTTCAAAATAATAGTTTTAATGCCTGTAAATCAGAACTAAAATATTTTGAAGCAAGTCTTGTAGAAACTCCTACTTGTGCTAGTAACAATGATGTTTACAGAACAATCATAAAAAATCAAGAAGATGGCTTTCTTTGCAATGAAAAAGACTGGTACCATACCTTAGAAACTATTTATCAGAATCAAGAAGATATGATAAAAGTAGGGAAAAAAGCCTATCAAAAATGTAAGAAATTATATAGCAGTAAAAAACAAAGAGAAAAAATAGAAGTAATCTATGACGAGCTATTTCAAGAAAAATAGAGAAACTTATCTTGAGTTTCTTTTTTAAATCCTTTATAATGAAGATAGGGTGGATGATTGAAAATACTTTAATACAAAATAAAGCACTCTAAGATAAGGAGTTATTATGGAAAAAATATGTGTATATACTTGTATTACCGGTAATTATGATATCGTAAATGAAATTGTGAACAAAGAAAAAGGAATTGATTATTATCTTTTTACAAATAATAAAAATATTACATCTAAAACATGGAAAGTAATCTATATAGAAGATGAATCATTAGACAATCAACGATTATCAAGAAAAATAAAAATGTTGGGTCATCCTGAAATGAATGACAAATATCAGATATTCGTATGGATGGATGCATCCGTCATATGGAAAAAAAGTATTAAAGAGTTTGTTCAAAAATATTTAAAGAAAAATAATTTTGTAACCTTTAAACATGCCTTTCGAAATTGCATTTATGAAGAAGCCTATGAATGTATAAAAATGAGAAAAGATAAAAAACAAACAATTTTAAAACATATCGATTTTCTAACGAAAGAAGGATTTCCACATGATTATGGACTATGTGAAATGACTGTATTTATTAGAAGAAAAGATGAATTAGTAGAGAAAACCATGAAGTTATGGTTTGATATGGTATGTAACTACAGCAAAAGAGATCAATTAAGTTTCATGTATTGTGTATGGAAGAATAATTTAAAATTAGATATTATCCGTAAAAACGTTTGGCATAATGAGTGGATAGATCATGTAAAACATAACTATAAAAAAGAATTAACAGAATGTAGAATCTATTATGGAGATAGTAGTGTTAATGATGATAGTTATGATCCAAAGATGGATTGCTTATATACATACAAGAAAAAAAATTCTATTTACATGGTAAATGCTACAATACCAGGTGATACCAATATTATTGAAATAGAAGTAACAGATGTACCATGCTTAGTATATTCAAATTTTCATTGTTCCTTACCATCTGATAAAGTATTTTTCTATAATACCATTCCCTATCAAAAGAAAAATATTTTTTATAACAATAAAGGAATCATCCGTCTAGAAGGAACTTTTCGAAAAGGAGAAAAACTAAACTTTTCAATCGAATTAGAAGCCTTATCTGAAATAGAACAATATGGATGGATTAATAAGTTAAGTGACGAATTAATCATTCTATCAGAAGAGCATCAAAGAACGCAATATGAATTATATGAATTATCTAAAATCAAAAAGAGTATTTTTTATAAAATGTATCTTCTAAAACAAAAGATTATTAGAAAGTTGAAAAAATAATTTTTCAACTTTTTCTTTGAAGAAAAATAAGTAATAGGAAATCTATATAGAAAGTAGCAAAAAATAAGGATATATGGTATAATTTAAAAGAAATCTGTAAGGAGAGAAATATGAAAAAAAGAAATGAAACAAATAAAGCAATTGTCGTAAAAGACGTATATAAAAGATTTAAACTAGTTTATGATAAACCATTTACTCTAAAAGAAAGATTAATTTTTTGGAAAAATACAAAAGTAGGTTATCATGAAGTATTAAAAGGAATTAATTTAACAATAAATAAAGGAGAAACAGTAGCTTTAGTAGGAGTCAATGGTAGTGGAAAGTCTACTTTATTAAAGCTAATGACAAAGATTATTTATCCTACAACAGGAGAAATTAAGACTTATGGAAAGCTAACTTCTCTTCTAGAATTAGGAGCAGGATTTCATCAAGACTTTACAGGAAGAGAAAACATCTACTTCAATGCTTCAATCTTTGGACTTACTGCTGCAGAAATTGATAAGAGAGTTCAAGATATTATCGACTTCTCAGAATTAGGAGATTTTATCGAAGCTCCTGTTAGAACGTACTCATCTGGAATGTATATGAGACTTGCATTTTCTGTTGCAATTAATGTTGACGCTGAAATTCTTCTAATTGATGAAATTCTAGCAGTCGGAGATAAACATTTCCAAGATAAATGTTATGCCAAGTTAGAAGAACTAAGAAATAGTGGAAAAACAATTGTTATAGTAAGTCATAATACAGGAGCAATAGAAAAACTATGTGATCGAGCAATATGGCTATATGATGGTGAAATTAGAGAAGATGGTCCAAGTAAGAAAGTAATCAAAAAATATCTGGAGGTGTGCGGATAGAATGATAAAAGAGCTTTATCAGTATAGACAATTATTAAAGAGTAACGTCAGAAAAGAAATAAGAGGAAAATATAAAGGCTCATTCTTGGGCGTATTATGGAGTTTTGTAAATCCATTATTAATGACTTTAGTATATGCCATTGTTTTCCCATTCTTATTAAGAAATAGTCAAGAACATTACACAACCTTCATTATCATAGGAATTCTTCCTTGGAACTGGTTTACAACCTCTATCTCTCAGGGGACAAATTCTATTTTAGTAAATGGAGGTATTATTAAAAAGGTGTATTTTCCAAGAGCTATCCTACCAATATCCATTATTGTAAGTGGTTTAGTAAACTTCTTAATCTCTTGCTTAATTATTTTTATCTTCTTAATCTGTAGTGGTATTGGATTTAGTTTTAATATTTTATATTTACCAATTATTATTCTCTTACAATTTATTTTACAATTAGGAATTATTTTAATAACATCAAGTATTGATGTCTATGTAAGAGATGCTGAGTATATTATTAATTTCTTTATTTCGTTATTGTTTTATGCTACACCAATTCTGTATTCATTAGATATGTTCCCACAGAAATTAAGATTTATATTACAATTAAATCCAGTAGCATCATTAGTAACAAGTTATAAAAACATTTTATATTACCAAATTGCACCAAACTTTATGCAATTAGGGTATGTCTTAGTATTATCATTATTCCTATTATGGATTGGTATGAAAATATTTAATAAATTGGAAAAAGGTTTTGCAGAGGAATTATAATGAAAGAGCTAAAAGTAGCAGGAGCTGTTGTATTATATAATCCAACAGATGAAGATATTTTAAACATTAACTCTTATATTGATGATATTGACTTATTATATGTAATGGATAATTCCAAAGAAAAAAATAACAATAGATTACCAAATAATAAAAAAATTAAATATATTTTTAATCATAATAATCTAGGAATAGCAGAGCCATTAAATAAAGCTGCAGAACTAGCAAGAAGTGAAAAATATCATTGGTTACTAACTATGGATCAAGACACTCATTTTAAGAAAAACGTAGTAAAAACTATAAAAAAAAGGATTTTAGAAAAAGATTGTTCTAAAATAGGAATCGTAACTCCTTGGCACAAGACAAAATTAAAAATAGAAAAATCAAAAGATACAATAGACTACCCACTAGATGTAATGACTTCAGGTAATTTTGTAAACTTAGATATTCATAAAAAAATAGGTGGTTTCCAAAACGATTTGTTTATTGATGGAGTTGACATGGAATATTGTTTAAAACTAGCTAGAAACCATTATCAGATTATGCGTTTCAATGACTTAGAAATAGACCATAATTTAGGAGATATCTTTTATCGAAAATTTTTATGGAAAGATTTATTAATAACCAATCATTCTGCTATGAGGCGTTATTATCAATGTAGAAATTATCATTATATCAAAGAAGAATATGGAAAAGAATTTCCAGATTACTGTAATAGATTAGTAAAAATAAAAGCAACAGTCTTAGGAATTCTATTATACGAGAATAACAAATTTGAAAAAATAATGGCCTATTATAAAGGATATAAAGATTATAAAAAGGGGAAGAAAGGAAGAAGTTATGAGTAGATTAGTAGAAAAATCAATTAATACAATTAAAGAAGAAGGTATCAAATCATTTATTCAAAAAGGAACGAATTATATTAAATTAAGAACTGTAAAAGAAAAAGATATTTTTGGAGATATATTAATTATCAATGGTTGTACCTTACCACATCCACAAAGATATAGGGTTGATCATCAAGTAGAACAGCTACGAGCATCAGGTCTATATACGGATAGAATTGATTATGAAGCTTTAACACTAGATAAATTAAAGTATTATCGTGGCTTTATCTTCTTCCGTTGTCCAATTACCCCAATAGTAGAAGAATTTATCACAACAGCAAAGAAAGAAAACAAAGCAGTATTCTTTGATATAGATGATTTAGTAATTGATAGAAAATATACAGATACCATAGAATTTGTAAAAAATATGTCAAAAGAAGACAAAGCAATTTACGATGATGGTGTAGAAAGAATGAATCGAACTCTACAAATGTGTGATTATTTAATTACAACAACAGAAGCTTTAGCAAACGAACTAAAACAATATGGTAAAGAAGTCTATATCAATCGTAATGTTGCTAGTGAAAGAATGGTAGAATTATCTCTAAATGCCATTAAAAAGAAAGAAGAACATGAAGATATTATCCTAGGATATTTATCAGGTTCTATTACTCATAATCCAGATATGGAAATGATTAAACCAGCTTTAATCAAAATGATGAAAAAATACAAAAATGTAAAATTAAAATTAGTAGGAGAAATTGATCTACCAAAAGAATTAGAAGATTTAAAAGAACAAATTATCATAGAACCATTTATGGATTGGGAATATCTTCCTAAAACAATTGCTTCTATAGATATCAATCTTGCTCCACTTGAAAAAAGTGTTTTTAATGAAGCTAAATCAGAAAATAAATGGACAGAAGCATCTTTAGTAAAAACAGTAACGATTGCTAGTGATATAGGTGCGTTTAATCAGATGATACATGATGGTAAAGATGGAGTTTTATGTGAAAATAAAGTATCGTCTTGGGAAAAAGCATTGGAAAAACTTATTACAAATCAAGAATATCGTCAAACTTTAGCAGAAAATGCTTATCAAAGAGTAATCAAAGAAAATGTTACAGTATATTCTGGTCATGGAATCAGTAAATTTATTAGACAACGTCTAAAGAAAAACATAGCTTTTGTTCTACCAACTACCAATATTAGTGGTGGAGTAAACGTTGTAATAAGACATATTGCCATGCTAAAAAAAGCAGGCTATGATGTTACTGTGATTAATATGGATAATAATAACGAAGACCTAGATAGTAGATGGGGAAAAGTTCGCGTTTTAAAAAAACATAAAACAAAATATATGGGTCATTTTGATACAATGGTAGCTTCTTTATGGGCAACACTAGAATTTGTAAAGAAATATCCAAATGTAAAGAATAAGTTATATTTGGTTCAAAACTTTGAAACAGATTTTGCAGACTTTGGTAAGTACATGAGAATAGAAGCCAATCAAACCTATGAAGATGATACCAATGTCAAGTATTTAACAATTTCAAAATGGTGTGAAAACTGGTTAAGAGATCGTTTTGAAAAAGAATCAAAATATGCTCCAAATGGTATTGATTTAGAACAATTTTCTTTCAAAAAAAGAGACTTTAAAGGAAAAATAAAAATATTAGTAGAAGGAAATAGTGAAGACTATTATAAAAATGTAGATGAAAGCTTTAAAATAGTAGAAAAATTAGATAAAGATAAATATGAAATCCATTTCTTATCCTATCAAGGAGAACCAAAAAAATGGTATTATGTTGACAAATTTATGCACAAAGTCCCTTATCAAAAAGTAGGAGAAGTATATCAAGATGCAGATATCTTATTAAAATCAAGTATTCTAGAAAGTTTTTCTTATCCACCACTTGAGATGATGGCAACAGGAGGATTGGTTGTAGTTGCACCAAATGGTGGTAATATTGAATATATTAAAGACAATGAAAATTGCTTATTCTATGAGCCTGGTAATATTAGCGAAGCAGTAGAAAAAATAGAATTATTATCAAAAGATAAAAAATTAAGAGAAAAATTAATCAAGAAAGGTATAGAAACCGCAAAATCAAGAGAGTGGAAAAAAATCGAAAAAGATATTGTAAGTTTATACGAGGAGAAGTAAAATGGTAAAATTATCAGAACAAAAAATTTATATCTATCTAGCAATAATTTTTGGTTTATTATTTGTCTTTATCACTCCACCTTTTCAGTCACCTGATGAAGATAGCCATTTTAAAAAAGCTTATTTAGCTTCGAAAGGAGTATTATATCCAACCGTAAAGGATGAAAAATGTGGTAATGACTTACCAATAGATATGATTGATTATATTAAAGAAAAACTACATTATATTGGTGACCGGTACAAAAAATATCAATATACAGAGTTTGTAACCGATCAATATGGAACAATGAATCACGAAAAAAAAGCATTTAATGTATATTCAACTGCACAAGTTTTATTTGTGGCATATATTCCTGCTTCTTTAGGAATAATGGCATCTAAGTTCTGTGCAATACTCTTTGGTATGCAAAATGTATCCGTTCCCTATATGCTATATTTTGCAAGAGTATTTTCTTTAATAGTTTCAATTTTTATTGTCTATCACGCAATCAAAATAACACCAGTACTAAAGAAGACGATGATGGTTGTTGCTTTAATGCCAATGAGTCTCTATTTAATGGGAATGGTAACATATGACAGTATCATTATTTCTCTATCATTGCTCGCGGTAGCTTATATATTAAGATTAATTTATGATAAAAAAATCAAAGAAGTAAGAAAAAAAGACATATTAATTATCATTGCTTTAGGTTTTATGTTATTTAATTACAAAGTTGTTTATTCAACATTATTTATTTTATTACTATTTATACCAAAAGAAAAATTCTCATCAATGAAGAAAAAAATAATAGATTTTATCATCATAGGATGTTCCATTCTACTGCTAACAATTATCTTTAAAATACCAATACTATTACTTCCAAAAGTAGTAGAAGGATCCGAAACCTTAGTAAGTAGTCAATTACATTTTGTATTAAACCACCTGTTTAGATTTATTCATATTTTATATAGAAATATAGTGGATCAACGAGCCACACAACTAACAGGAATGGTAGGAATGTTTGGTCTAGTAGACACCTTTTTACCATTACCAGTTATTTTCTTCTATTTAGGGTTACTAATATTTATGGCTCTTACAGAGAATAGTGATGATAAATATAGAATTACCAACTGGATGAAAATTTCGTTATTATTTGCAGTATCTTTAACAATAATTGGTACTTTTTCTGCAATGTATATTAGTTGGACACCAAAAATCTTTGGTAAAATTGGTACTTATGATTTAACAGGAGTACAAGGAAGATATTTTATTCCAATACTATTCCCAACACTATTATTGTTAGCAAATAAAAAAATAAAAGGAAAATACCTTGATATAATAAAAGATAATTATATCATCGGAATAATATTTACATTAGTAATATCTGAAATAACAATACTATTGAGATTTTGGATATAGGAGGTTCAAAATGGCACAAAAAGTATTATTAATTATCCCCGCATATAATGAAGAGGAAAACATACTGAATACATACAATACAATCAAAAATTACAACAAAAAACAAAAAACAAACTATGATGTAATTGTAATTAATGATGGTTCAAAAGATAATACCAAGAAAATATTAGAAGATAATGATATTCCTCATATTAATTTACTTCATAATTTAGGAATAGGGGGAGCTGTTCAAACTGGTTATAAGTATGCATACTATAATAACTACGATATCGCTGTTCAATATGATGGAGACGGACAGCATGATGTAAGATATGTAAAAAATATTATTGAACCAATCATCAAAGATAAAGCTGATTTAGTAATCGGATCAAGATTTGTAGAAAACATTGATACATTTAAGTCAACATTTGCAAGAAGAGTAGGTATAAAAATTATCTCTGCTTTTATGAAATTTTCAACAGGTAAAAAAATATATGACACAACATCTGGATTTAGAGCCTGCTCTAAAGAACTAATTTATGATTTTTCTTTATCATATCCAAGTGAATATCCAGAACCTATCACAACAGCAGAAATTTTAAAGAAAAAATATAGAGTATGGGAAATACCAGTAGAAATGAACGAAAGAGTAGGAGGAGTTTCTTCCATCCGTGCTTGGAAAAATATTTATTATATGATAAGTGTTTGTCTAGCACTCCTAGCCATTAAAATAAGGAGGTATAAAAAATGTCACAGAGTTTAACAATTACATTAATCGTATCTTCAATATTTTTAATGTTACTAACAACCTATGTATTAAAAAAAGGACGTATTCCAGAAAAATACTCTCTTTTATGGTATGTTTTTTCGTTAATCATTTTACTAGTAGGATTATTTCCTGATTTATTTACTTGGCTATCTAATAAATTAGGTTTTGAAGTGATGTCTAATCTAGTAATTGCTATTATAATAGGGAGTCTATTACTACTAACAATGGCTTTAACAATAATGATTGCTGGACAAAAGAAAAAAACAACTCTGCTAATTCAGGAACTATCTATGTTAAAAGAAAAAGTAGAAAGAGAAAGTAGAAAATAAAATGAAGAATAATCTAAAGAAAAATTTTATTTGGAATATGATAGGTACTACTTTTTCTTCCTTTAACTCTTTATTTTTTATGATTATAGTAACTAGAATAAATGGAGTAAATGATGCTGGAATCTTTACCTTTGCTTTTTCTACAGCATGTCTTTTTTATGTCATAGGAATTTACAGCGGTAGGACATATCAGATAACAGATAATGATAAAAAAGTTACAGATAGTGATTACTTTTATGCTAAATTTCTAACTTGCTTATTGATGTTGATAGTATCACTTCTATTTTGTATTATCAGAGGATATCAGTTAGAAAAATTTATGATTATTATGGAACTAGTTTTATATAAATTATGTGAGGCATTTAGTGAAAGTACTTTTGCAATTCTACAGAAAAAAGATGAACTTCATAAAGTAGGAAAATCATTATTCATGAAAGCTATTTGTAGTCTCATATTATTTTGTATAGTAGATTATTGGACGAGAAATTTAATTTTATCTACTTCAATGATTATTCTATGGAATATCATTTTTATCTTATTCTATGATATAAGAAACTTAAAACAAATAAACTTTAAATTAGAAAAAGTAAATCAATTGAAAGCAATAGAATTAGTGAAAAAGGGATTTTTTGCCTTTGGCTTTTCTTTTTTAACACTATATGTAATCAATGCCCCAAAATATGCAATAGATGTTCTATTGACCAATAAATACCAAACAGTTTTTGGGATAGTCGCAATGCCTGCTACAGTATTGATTTTATTTGGTCAATATATTATACAGCCATTTTTAATATCATTAAAAGAAAAATTAAATTCGAACATAAAAGATTTTATAAAATTAACACTTCAAATTAGTGGAATCATGTTTGGAATTGGAATGTTTTGTACTATAATAGCCTATTTTTTAGGAATACCAGTCTTAGAACTATTATATGGAATAGATCTAAGACGATACTTAATTCCATTGTTATGCATCATTGTTGGGGGAACCTTCTATGCTACTTCCTTTGTATTTTCGACTTCCTTAACGACAATGAGGCATACTATAGATCAGTTTATCATATTTGTTATATCATCAATCATTGCAACTGTATTATCTTATTTTTTGGTTCGAAATGGAAAAATTATGGGAGCTTGTCTTTCTTATATGATATCCATGTTATGTTTACTATTCTTATTAATAATAGAATTTTTTATCAAAGTAAAAAAATATAGAGGTGAGTCTCATGACTAAATTACATACTTTCGTTGTTTTAGCATATAAAGAATCAGATAAATTAGAAGAATGTATCAAGTCAGTATTGAATCAAAGTAAAAAAACAAATGTGGTGATTGCAACATCAACACCCAATTCTTATATCAAAAAAATGGCAAAAAAGTATCAATTAGAAATGATTGAAAATCCAGAACCAGGAAAAGGAATTGGATATGACTTTGATTTTGCTTCAAACTGTGTAGACTCCAAGTTAATAACAATAGCGCATCAGGATGATATTTATGACTATGATTATGCTAAAAAAGTAATAGAAATGTATCAAAAATATCCAACTGCAACAATTATTTTTACAGACTATTATGAAATTAAAGGAAAACAAAAAGAGTATACAAATACAAATTTAAAGATTAAAAGAATTCTTCTATTTCCATTAAGATGCCATGCTATATCACAGCATAAATGGATAAAAAGAAACGCTTTAAGATTTGGTACACCAATTGGTTGTCCAGCTGTAACATTTGTGAAAAAGAATGTTCCAAAAGAAAAATTTCAATGTGAACTAAAATGTGATGTAGACTGGTATGCATGGGAAAAATTATCAAAAGAAAAAGGCCATTTTATTTACATTAAAGATAAACTAATGGGACACAGAATATCATTAGAATCTACTACAACAGAGATTATCAATAATGGAATTAGAACAAAAGAAGACCTAATCATGTTTCAAAAATTTTGGCCAAAACCAATTGCAAAATTAATCAATCATTTTTATATTAAATCAGAAAAAAACAATCATATATAAAAAATATTCAAAGAAGTCACCAATTATTGGAGGATATTATGAAAAAATGTGTAATAATAATGAACCCAGAAAGTGGTAAAAAGAAAAAAATAAAATCTTATGAAGAGTTTTATGATACATTGCGAAAATATGGATATGACACAGAAATCATTTTTACCGAGTCCAAAGGGGATGCTAAAAAAATCATTCAAGCACTAGATAAAGACATTGATCTCGTCATCAGCGGTGGAGGAGATGGGACATTAAACGAAATTGTTGCGGGTAATATGAAAAGAGAAAAAAAACTAACAATTGCTCCATTACCACTAGGTAGTACAAATGATGTAGGAAACATGTATGGACTAAACAAAAGTGTTATGGAAAACTTAGAAATTATTCTAAAAGGAAAAGCAAAAAATATAGATGTTTGTTTTATTAATAATACACCATTTGTATATGTTGCTTGCTTAGGAGACTACATTGATATGGCATATGCTACTCCAAGAAATCTAAAAAAAAGATATGGAAAAATAGCCTATATTTTATATGGAATCCGACAATTAAGAAATAAAATTCATAGATATCACATAAAATATAAAATAGATGGAAAAGAACGTGAAGGGACATATTCCTTTATATTTGTATCAAATTCTTCAAGAATAGCAGGACAGCCAGATGTATACTATGATGTAAAATTAGATGATAATATGTTTGAAGTAGCTCTTGCTGATGTCAAAAACAAAAAAGACATGTTAAAAATGCTAGTGTTAGTAAGCACAGTAGATGTTAAAAAAATACCAGGTATCACATATTATCAAACCAATAATCTAGAGATTGAATTTCTAACTAGCCCAAAAAGTTCTTGGTGTATTGATGGCGAAGAGTACAAAAGTTCTTCCATGAATTATGTTTTCAAAGTAGAACAAAGCATGAAGATGCTAGTTCCAAAAGAAAATGTGAATAAATTATTTGAAGAATAAGTAGGTGAACTTATTTGAAGAAAAGAAAAACATTAAACCAAATTGTGAAAACTTGTTTTGTAATGATAATCATAATAGAATTTATCTTACAAACAATCCACAAGGATTGGAGTAATGTTTTTCTTTGCCTTTTATCATTGTTCTTATGTTATTTACCAACAATAATTGTCAAAAAGTATTATCTGACAATAACACCAATCTTTGAATCAATCATTTATTTTTTTATTTTTTTCGCAATACTGTTAGGAGAAGTTTTCAAATTTTATACAGCTGTTCCTCATTGGGATACTCTGTTGCATGCTTTGAGTGGATTCCTCTCCGCAGCCTTAGCAATATCAATATTAAAACAAATAGTAAAAGAAAAAGTAATTCTTTCTATCATAATTATTTCTATTTCCACAACAATAGGAGTATTATGGGAATTGTGCGAATTTAGTATAGACTATTACTTTCAGTTAGATATGCAAAAAGATCAAATAGTATCGAAAATATCAACCATTAAAATTAATCAACAAAAGCCAATTATTATAAAAAAAATTCAAAAAACAGTAATCGATACACCAACCAAAACGATTCAAATAGAAAATGGATACTTAGATATAGGTTTAATAGATACAATGAAAGATTTATTTGTAACGATTATAGGAACAATTCTTTTTAGTATCTTATACAGTTTTGATAAAAAAAGAAAACTAATGAATATTTTTATCATTCAAAAGAAAAATATGATATGATAAAGAAGAATTGAGGAAATAAAATGAAAAAGAAAGTACAGGAAAAAAGACTAGCAATAAAAATGATGGTATGCTTAGTTTATCTAATAATAATTACCATACTTTTTGTATGTTCTTATAAACTATATGACAATACAAATAAAGTTGTATCATTCAAAGAGGTAGAAAAAGTAGATCATTACAGTTATATTGATATTTACAAAATGTCAGAGAAATTTGCCTTTTATGAAGAAAGTAATATTGGTATTCATTTTGTGATTGAAAAAGAACAAACTGGATTATGGCATACATATTTAATTGCTATTAATGAAGATGACTATGATAAGTACAAGAGTATTATTGATTATACTTATGAGAGAACAAATACTCCACCAGAACCAGTTCGAGTATATGGTTATCCCGTTATTATAAAAGAAGATATAAAACAATTAGCTATTAAAAATATTCCTAATTTTGTGCCAGCTGAAAATGAAGTGACAATTACAGAAGCAAACTATGAAAACTATTTAACCAATAGCTATTTAGATACAACAAAAGAAAGAAAATTTGATATTAATATTTTACTAGGATTAACATTAATGATACTAGTAATCGTTATTTTATTACTAATATCGACCATATTAAATAAAGATACAATAGTAGATACAATTGATAAAAAAATAGATGAAGAATTAAAAAAGACAAAAAGATTCAAGAAGAAATGATATAATAGAATTAGAAGACAGGAGGAATCATATGAATTTTCAAGAAATAACAGAAAAAGAATACAGAATATTTTGGGAAAATCATCCTTTAAAAACATTTCTATCTGCTCCTGAAATATCAAAGTTAAGAGAAAAATCAGGTTGGAAAACATATTATGTAGGAGTAAAAAAGAATAAAAAATTAATTGCCGCAACGATGTTGTTATCTCATCCAAGACACTTTGGTAAAGAAGAATTTTACTCTCCAAGAGGATATCTATTAGACTTTAAAGATAAAGAATTAGTTGACTTTTTTACCAAAGAATTAAAAAAATATATCAAAGAGAAAAAAGGTTATGTTTTAAGAATTGATCCCTATGTAATTTATAAAGAAAGAGATATTGATGGAAATATAGTAGAAGGTGGAGAAGATAACTCAAAAGTAGTAGATAATTTAATAGAATTAGGATTCAAAAAAGTTCCAGAAGAAAAAATGGAACAAGTGGGGTGGATGTTCTCTCTTGGATTAGAAGGAAAAACAGTAGAACAAATTCAAAAAGAGATGAAACCAAATACTAGAAATACCATCCGAAAAGCTGAAAAATTTGGTATTACAGTAAATGAAATATCTTATGATGAATTAGATAGATTTCAAAGTATTATGGAAGAAACATCAAAGAGAAAAGGATTCTCTAATAGAAAACTATCTTATTACCAAGAAATGTATAAATTATTTCATGATAAAAATGAAGTGAAATTCTTTATCACCGAATTAAATTTAAAAGAATACACAGAACGACTAAAAAAAGAGAAAAAGGAAAAAGAAGAAAAAAGAGATAATCTAAGTGATGCGAAATATAATGATGGTGCAAAGAAAAATTTAACTAATGAGATAGAATCATTTAATAAAAGAATTAAAGAGTCAGAAGATATTATGAAGGATACTGGGAAAGATATTATTACTTTATCAGGATCTATGTTTATGTTAATACACCCAGAAGTAATTTATTTATCTAGTGGTAATTATGAAGAATTTATGAAGTTTAATTCTCAATATTTAATTCAATGGGAATTAATCAAGTATGGAATAGAAAATGGATTTAAAAAACATAACTTTTATGGAATACCAGCCAACATTAATGAACATCCTAAGGATTATGGAATTTATGAATTTAAACGAGGATTTAATGGATATGTAGAAGAATTAATTGGTGAATATGAGTTACCAATTACTTGGCATTATAAATTGATGAAACTAATACATAAAATAAAAAAATAATAGAAGTAGGAAGTGAAGTATTATGCAACATTACACATATCAACCTCAAGGTGTCTGTTCCAGACAAATAGATTTTGATATAAAAGATAATAAAATATATAATTTAGTTGTTACGGGTGGTTGTAATGGAAACTTAAAAGGAATTGCCACATTAGTAGAAGGACAAGATATAAATCTTATAAAAGATAAATTAAAAGGTATTAATTGCAATGGTAGAGGTACATCCTGTCCTGACCAATTATCACTTGCGATTGAAGAATACCAAAACAAAATTAAGAGAGTGTAAATTTACACTTTTTTATTTTATAATTTATTGCAAAAAAAATAATACAATATTTAAAATATAATCAGAGGTGATTTTATGAATGAAAATGTAAAAGAAACAAAGAATAAAGGGTTAATTATTTTTACAATTACTTTATTGATAGCGTGTATAGGAATGGGAACATTTATTTTTATGAATAAAGATAAATTAATCGCTAAAGAAAGTGATAAAAATACTGAGAATAGTAGTAAAAAAACATCATCAAAAAATAAAAAAGAACAAGATACTAAAATAGAAACAGAAGCAACAGAAGATGAAACAGAAGAAGCGAAAGATTTAGATTTATCAAAAGCTTTAAATACTAGTGGCTATAATTATAGTGAAGTATCAGGTCAAGACCAAGATGCAGGCTTTAGTTTAAAAATAAATGATGATAAGAAAAGCGTTACTGTTACTATTTATGAAAAAGGTTCAAAATTAATATCAGATGTCATACATTCAACATGGGGAACAGATCCAATTGACAAACAAATAACAGGTTTTAATAAAAAAATTAAGTCTACTTATATTGGTGGTTTAGGACATGATAGCACTGGAACAATTTTCTATTTTATAATGGAAGATGGTACAGTAACATATGCTAAATTATTTGAAAAAGCATTAAATGCAGACGGAACGATGTATTATAATACTAAAATATTAGAAAACCAATTGTCAATTAACACTATTGATAACATTGATGGAATTATCAAACTTTACGGAGCTAATGCCAGTGCTCCAATGTCAACAGGAGCTTATACCACGCTAGCTGCTAAAAAAGATGGTAGTTTCTACGATTTAGGTAAGATAATAAAATAGATTAATGAATAATATTGAATTATAGGGAAAAAACTATTTGCTAAAATTCCCATTAAAAGTAAGAGAGAAACCATATGATTCTATATTCAAAGAGCAGAACATTTAAAAATATCCATTATTGTATCAGCATCTAAGGATAGAAATAAATTAACAGGAAAATAAGAAGATTATTATTTAAAGTTAAAATAGAGGAAATATTCCTCTTTTTTTCTTGACGTAATGCATAAACTATATTAATATGAATATATGAACAACTATTCATATAAAGGAGGATATATGAAAATACATAGTAAAGAATTATTATATGGGTTAAGTGAATTTTATAAAATATTTGGAGATCCTACTCGTCTTAGAATACTAGATGTCTTAATCAACAAACCATTATGTGTCAATGAAATAAGTGAAATCTTAGATATATCTCCATCAGCTGTATCTCATCAGCTAAAGCATCTAAGAGCTTCTAATCTTGTAAAAACAGAAAAAATAGGTCAAAAAGTCTACTACAGTATTTCAGATGATCATATCAAAATCATACTAAAATATGGGGTTGAACATATTTCAGAGGTGATGTAGATGAAAAAACAACATCATATAGAATTAATAAAAATAATGATAAGTATTCTATTATTAGGTATCACTTATTTTATATCAAAACCATATTCCATAATCTTTTTAGGATTTAGTTATTTGATTATATCTTATTCAATGTATATAGAAGCAATCCAAAATATTAGAAAAAAAGATTTCTTTGATGAAAATGTCTTAATGATTCTCGCAACACTTGGAGCTTTCTACATAGGAAGCAATTTAGAAGCAGTACTAGTAATGATTTTATTTCAATTAGGAGAATTTTTATCACACTTTGCGGTTCACCAAAGTAAAGAGTCTATTACCAAAATGATGGATTTACGAGTAGAAGAAGTTGAGACAGAAGAAAAAGGAAAAATAAAAATAGAACAAGTAAAAGAAAATGATATCTATATTGTAAAACCAGGAGAAAAAATTCCACTAGATGGAGTGATAGTAGAAGGAGAATCTTTCCTAGATACATCTTCTATGACTGGAGAAATAACTCCAAAAAAAGTAAAAGAAAATGACTTTGTTTTAAGTGGTTGTATCAATAGAGAAAGTATTCTAAAAATAAAAGCAACTTCTACATATCGTACAACTACTACTCAAAAAATAATTGATTTAATAGAAAAATCAAACGATAGAAAGTCGTCAACAGAAACATTTATTAGAAAATTTTCTAAGAAATACACCCCAATTGTAGTAGGAATTGCTATTTTATTAGTATTAATTCCTACCATACTAGGAGAAGATTTTTCTACTTGGTTATATCGTTCTTTAGTTTTTTTAGTAACTTCTTGTCCTTGTGCATTAGTTATTTCCGTACCATTAGGATATTTCTGTGGAATAGGAAAATCCTCTAAAGAAGGAATCATTGTAAAAGGTTCTAAAGAATTAGAAAATTGTACAAACATTGATTATGTTCTTTTAGATAAAACTGGTACTTTAACAGAAGGTGTATTTGAAGTAACAAAAGTAAAAAGTAATCTTCCAAAAGAAGAGTTTATGAAAATAATCTCTTCTGCTGAAAAAAATTCCATTCATCCAATTGCTAAAGCCATTATAAAGAATAATAAAGATTTTTATTCAGTAAAAAAATATAAAGAAATATCCGGAAAAGGAATATCTTGTGAAATAAAGAATAAACAAGTATTAGTAGGAAACTATGATTTACTAAAAGAAAATAATGTTTCATGTGAAAAAGTAGACGAAATGGGAACGATTATTTATGTTTCTATTGACAAGGAATATAGTGGCTATGTAGTGATATCAGATAAAATCAAAAAAGAAAGTAAAAAGTTAAAAGATAGCATAAGCCAAGAATTAATTATATTATCAGGGGATGAGGAAAAAATAACCAAAGAGGTAGCAAAAAGACTAGGAATTAAGAAAGCATATGGTAATTTGCTACCCCTAGACAAAGTAGCAAAAGTAAAAGAATACCAAAAAAAAGGAAAAGTATTATTTGTAGGTGATGGTATTAACGATGCTCCAGTGATTAAAACAGCAGATGTAGGAATATCTATGGGAGAAATGGGGAGTGATGCAGCCTTAGAAGCTAGTGATATTATCTTTATGAAAGAAGATATCACCAAAATAAAAACCATTATGGATATTGCCAATCTAACCAAAAGAAAAGTTACACAAAGTATTGTTTTAGCTCTTACAATCAAGTTTTTAGTCCTATTTTTGGCTACTATAGGAAAAAGTACAATCCTTCTAGCAGTATTTGCTGATGTTGGTGTCACTTTAATTGCTATATTAAATGTCTTAACAATATTTTTAAAAAAATAGAAAGAAGGGAAATAATCCTTCTTTTAAAATGATATAATAATAATAGAAAGGAATTTCTATGAAAAAAATAATAATGTTAACCTTCTCAATAATCTTTCTCTTATTAATTTCCCTAGCAGGATATTACTGCTATAAAACCCATCGTATAAAACATGCAACAAAGTTAGTAGAATTAAAAACATCTGAAGTAGAAGTTTTTACAAAGAAAAAAGTAAAAGATATCATTCAAAACATGAATGGTACATTAATGACGAATCCTACCATTGATACAACAACCGTTGGTATACAAGAAGTAACATTCCAATATAAAACAGACAATAACATTATTGTTCCCTATACGATTCATGTTAATGTTGTAGACAACACCCCACCATTAATTTCCTATCCAGGAACTTATCGAGTAGAGCCAAATTCCATAACGAGAAAAGAATTAAACAAACAGTTCTTCTGTGGAGATAACTACGATGACCATCCCAAATGTTTTGTAGAAGGAGAATACAATTTAAAAAAAGAAGGAGAATACAAGGTATCTTTAAAAGGAATAGATTCCTCTCATAACACTTCAAAAAATCCTTTTTTACTAGTAGTAAAGAAAGAAGAAAAAATATCTAAAAAAGAAGAAAATATAAGTGAAGCGAAAACAATCAGTTTCGAAGAAATCAAAAAGAAATATAAAAAGAAAAATACTAAGATAGGAATTGATATTTCATATTGGCAAGGAAATATTAATTTTAAAAAACTAAAGAAAAGTAATGTAGAATTTGCCTATATAAGAGTTGGTAGAAGAGAAGAAATACATGGAAAATTAATCGAAGATGATAAGTTTGAAGAATACATCAAAGGTCTTAATAAAGTAAAAATACCTGTTGGAGTTTATTTTTATTCAAAAGCTAGTAATATAGAAGAAATAAAAGAAGAAGTAAAATGGATTTTAAAGAGAATAAAAAAACATCAAGTTGATTTAGAAATAGTCATGGACTGGGAAAATTGGGATCATTATCAAGACTATCAATTAAGCTTTTATCATTTAAGTAAATTATCTGATGCCTTTACTAAAGAAGTAGAAAAAAAAGACTATACAGGAATGTTATATAGTTCAAAGTATTATCTAGAAACAGTCTGGAATCCAGAACATAAAAAAATATGGTTAGCTCATTATACAGATAAAACCGATTACAATCAAAATTTTAAAGTATGGCAAATCTGTAATAATGGTAAAGTACCAGGAATCGAAGAAAATCAGGTAGATATTGATATACGTTATGAATCATAAGTACTGAAAAATTTGAATAACATAATGATTTTTTTTCGTTGTTTTCGTAATTCCATGATATCGAAATTTTCCAATTCTTCGAATACTAAAAATATCATTTTCCCTAAGACGATAAGAAGCATCCTTTAAATAATCATAATTCAGTATAATATCTTTCTTAGAAATCATATGAAGAATCTCTTTACGATTACAATGACAAATAGAAGAGATAATAGTATCAATTCGATTACTAGATACAATGAATTCTAATAATTCATAATTTCTTTGATAGTTTTCTAAGGTAGAAAGAGGAATTTCTTCCAATTCAATAGAAGCATTTTTAACCATTAGAAAATTGGCTTCAAAATAGTTACGAATCATTGGTAAGATATAAACATAGTAATGATTATCAATAATTAAAATATCCCCAAATAATTCAGAAAGGATATCCAAAGAATACAGACTACCTAAAATATCTTGATGACGTACAGGAACATTTATTTTTATTTCATACAATAAAACTTCAGGAATTGATCCCGTATATAAAACCTTTTTTTCACTATCACAATAAGGAGCATATACTTGATATTCTCCTTTTTTTAATTTTTTCTGTACCTCTCGTAATTCTTTTGGATCTAGAAAATAGGTACTATGTAAATTGTGAAGTCTAGTCAAATTTTTTTGTACTGTATACATAATCAATCCCTCTTTGTCATCACTATTATATCATGCTATAATGAATGCATGGTGATAAAATGATAAGAGAAATAGAAATAATGATAAAAAATGGTTGCCATATCACTCATCGAATACAAATGATACTAGAAGAGAAAAGATGGATAACAAATACAAAAAAAGTAATAGAAGATGAGCAAATAAAAAGATTACAAGATATAATGCTAAATTGGAAAAAGGAATATGGTAAGAGTAATGTGATAGATGCCGAAGAGTTTCAAATTAGAATAATATCTTCTAATTGGATAGAAGAATATCATGGTTGTGGAAACTATCCTGACAACTATCAAGAATTAAAAGAAATAATAGGTGAGTTAGATGGAAGATAAAATAATAAGATATTTAAATGGAAATGAATTACTTCAAAAAAATATTCCGCTTCTTCAAGAAATTTTTGTAAACTATTATGGAGAAGAATATCGTGAAAGAATCACTCATATGATATCTCACACTCTTTGGATTGGTTTTCAATCACCGAATGGAATCAAAAGACAATTAAAAATATTGGAAGATAAGAAAACAGAAGAACTAGGATTAAAAATACTAGAATCAACTCATTCTTCTTTGAATATACAAGACTTATTTGATGGAAATAGCTTTGAATTTATAAGAAACCATCCATTAGAAAAATATCGACTTTTAAGAGAAAATTTCATATTAGGAATAGATGGTAGAAAAGAAGAATTAATCAAAGAAGGATTTGAAAGAATTTATAAGTATGATAAAAGTCTAACTATAGAAAAATTTAGAAAAATCTTTGAAACAAAAATAATACCAGAAAAGTATCAAAAAAATAGTATAGTTTTAGAATTTATAAAAGATTGTATCGATGAAGAAAAAATAAAAACAAGATATGAAGATACCTATAAAAGAGTAGAACCATTGTTAAAGAAAATAGACCATGAAATAACAGTTGAAAACTTTGATGAACGCCTAAAAAACTCACAATTCGATATTATGAATCTACTCTTAATAAAATATCAAGAAGCAAAGCAAGAATATTTAAGGTACAAAGAAAATTTTCAAATCTACTATAATCAACTAGCAGAGTTTGAAAAAAAACAACAAGAGTTAAAACATCATTATTACAATCTATTGGTATTAGAAAATATAGAATTGATTCCAAAAAATAAACAACAAGAAGTAATTGATTATATAAAAAATAAATCAGATAAAAAAAGAAATTATAGATTAGAAGCAATGATGGAATCACTATTTGGTAGTTCAATATATAGAACAGGTGGAATTGATGCTTTCTCAGAAGGAAACGAACAAGAGAGGATAAGTAATGATTGGAAAAAAGAAATAATAGAAAAGAAAAGAGTGAACTTTTTCAAAGCTTATGGAATCGATTTAGGAGATTCTTATGAATCATATGAAAAAAATGAAGAAGCGAGTGAACGAATTCCTTCACCCATGGCTATAACGAAATTAGAAGAAACAAGAAAAAAATTGATTCAAGAATTTAATCATATGATATATAGTACTTTATCTACTCATCAAGAACTAAGAAGAAGAGTAGAAGATAGAAACCTATTAGATAAAGATGATTCAATCGATGAGCGTCTTTATTTATTAGGTCAAACGTTTATTAGTCCAAACATTACTAATAGAAATGGTAGAGCCGAATTATCACCATTATTAATCATTAATTTTGATAATATATATGAAAACTCACTAGATCACAACATTATTCACGAAATAAACCATTTAATTGAATTAAGCTTATTAGACTATAATGAGACGATTTATACAACATCATGTGGGTGGGAAATTATAACATCAAATTTAGGCAGTAAGAAAGATTTTGATCAAAGTAAAAAAAGAGAGTTAAGAGACTATGAATTAATGAATGAAATAATCAATGAAAAGATTGCTCAAGAAATCAGTAGTCAAATGCACGAAGAAAAAATATTTATTTTTGATGATCCAGAAAAATCAAAATACAAAAATCAAACAAGCTATGAATATTATAATTTTTTAATAGAAGATTTCTATCATGAATTTAAAAAAGAAATATTAGAAAGTAGAATAGATGGAAGAATTAATATTATTTGGGAAACAGTAGGAAAAGAAAATTTTGATGCTTTAAATAATCTCATAAAGGAGTTTGCAAAAAAAGTAGATGGTTATAAAATGGTTTCTCTAATTATATCATTAGAAAATAAGGAAGATACGGAATTAACAAAATTTTACAAAAAGGCAGTAGAAGAAAAAGAAAAAATATTAGAACAAATGAGAGAATATAAGAAAGAAAATATGATTCATTGATAGGAGAAGATAATAATGAAAACAATTACTATTAAACAACCATGGGCAACATTAATCGCTGAAGGCTACAAAGAATATGAATTTAGAACATGGAAAACAAAATATCGAGGAGAAATATATATTCATGCCGGAAAAGGAATAGATAAAGAGGCAATGAAAAGATTTTCTCATTTAAATTTAAAGTATGAATATGGAGCAATCATTGCGAAAGCAAAAATAATCAATTGTATTTCAGTAGATAATAATTTTCGAGAAATGGCAAAAGAAAAAAATCCTTTAGTATATAAAAATATTATTGATAATCCTTCATGGCAAGGATATGGTTTTCAACTATCAGAAGTAAAAAAAATAAAACCTATACCTGCCAAAGGAAAACTCAGTTTATGGGATTATCCTGCAAAAGAAAAATAGTTCACGTTCTGTGAACTATTCTTTTATAAGAATTCTTTTAATTTTTCTATATAAGATTGTTGCATCTTAACATATTCTTTACAAATTTTATGAACTTTCTTATCCATTGTTTTATTATTTAAAAGCTTTTGTCCTTCAATAACACCCATATTTGTACCATTAATCAATAAATCTGCTACTTTAGAAACACTCTTATCTAAAACAACATCTTTATTGATTCCATACCATGTCATCATTTTTTCCATAATATTTGTCTCATGAATACTACTATCAGTATACTCTTGATATAAATCACTAATTTTATCAGATAAAACTTGATATTCATGAAGTTGCTTTTCTAATAATTCTCGAAATTTTTCTTCGTCTATTTTTTCAATGGTAAAGCTTAAGGCATCTATTCCCATACAACAACCTTTATTTAGTTCATCTAATGTATTAATATTATTATCCATATAAATCCTCCCGTTTATAGTATGAGAAAATTATAAATATTTATACAGAGAATAATAGAAATATTGTATCAAATGAGAAATAATGGTATAATAAGGCGACTGAAAAAAACGTGAAAGAAGGATTACCATGAAAAAAGTAGTAATAGGAATGAGTGGCGGAGTTGATAGTAGTGTTGCAGCAATCATACTTCAAAAGCAAGGATATGAAGTGATTGGTTTATTTATGAGAAATTGGGATTCTTTGGCTGATGGAGAATTAAACGGACCAACGACTTCTTCAGGAATTTGTCCACAAGAAGAAGATTATGAAGATGCTAAAAAGGTTTGTGATAAACTAGGAATTCCTTTATACAGAAAGGACTTTGTGAAAGAGTATTGGGATTATGTATTCACTTATTTTTTAGACGAATTGAAAAAAGGAAGAACACCTAATCCTGATATCATGTGTAATAAATATATTAAATTTGATCAATTTGCAGAAGAAGCAAGAAAACTTGGAGCAGACTTTATCGCAACAGGTCACTATGCTAGAATTGAAAATGGAAAACTATTAAGAGGAGTAGATTCTAATAAAGATCAAACGTATTTTTTATCACAAGTATCAAAAAAACAATTAGAAAATGTATTATTTCCAATTGGTGATATGGAGAAAAAAGAAGTACGAAAAATAGCTGAGGAATATGACCTTGTAACAGCAAAAAAGAAAGATTCAACAGGAATATGTTTTATCGGAGAAAGAAACTTTCGTAACTTCTTAAAAAACTATTTACCAAATCAATCAGGAGATGTTATAAACATTGAAACAGGAGAAAAGATAGGAACACATATTGGACTAATGAATTATACGATTGGACAAAGAAAAGGATTAAATATCGGTGGAACCAAAGATAAAATGTTTGTCGTAGGTAAAGATTTAGAAAAAAATATTCTCTATATTTGTTTAGGAGAAGATAATGATTATTTAATAAGTGATTCTTGTGTGGTAGATACACTAAATTATTTAAAAGATGAAAAATACACAGAATGTACTGCAAAATTTCGTTATCGAAGTAAAGATGTACCAGTTCAATTAGAATGGCAAGATAATGAAGTAATTGTAAAATATCCTCAAGGAGTAAAAGCAGTAACACCTGGACAAGCCTGTGTCTTCTATAAAGATGAAGAATGTCTAGGTGGCGGAATTATTAAAGAAATTAGAAAAAATAATAAAAAATTATGGTATTTATAAAAAATAGAAATAAGGGTTAAACATGTTCGGTTTAGAAATATTAGATTTAAAGAGGGAAAATGGTAGAAAATTTTTCTATAATAAAATAAAAATTCAAAAATTAGTAAAAGAGATAGAGGATTTTATAGAAGAAGAATCTTTTATGGATGACTTTAACTTTTCTAGAAAAATGATGTTATCATTAGAAATCAAAACAAACAATTCAATAGAAGGATTACATGATGATATTAGTAGTATAGAAGAAACTATTCGAAATAATAATCATGGAACAGATACCAAAAGAATTATGAATTTGTATTATGGTTATCGTTATATCTTGTTAAATGGAATAATCAATAAAGATAATTTAAAAAAATTATATAGTATTCTAAGTGAAGATTTATTAAGCGACTATTCCAAAGAACATATGGGAGAATACTATCGAAAAGAAGACGTTTTTATATTAGATAGTTCTCTAGATCGATTAGTATTATCATTTGACAAAGGAATGAAACCAGAAAAAGTGGAAGAGTCCATGAATGACTTATTTACTTATCTAGATGAATCAGAAGAAAAGAATTCATTAGATGTTTTTATAAAATCACAAATTATTCATTTTTACTTTGTCTATGTTCATCCATATTATGATGTCAATGGAAGAACCGCAAGAACTTTTTCATTATGGTATCTCTTACAAAAAAAAGCCTATCCTTTTGTCATATTTAATAGGGGAATATCTCTTTCAAAAACAAAATACAAAGAAAGCATTAAAAAGTCAAGAAAAGGTAATATTACTCCTTTTTTAGAATATAGTCTAAAAACCTTAAAAAAAGAATTAGAAAAAGAAAAGACAATTTATAATATTAGAAATAATTTTGGAGAATCTCTTTCAAAATCAGAATACGAAATATTAGAGTATATTCTTACAGCAAAATCTCACAAGGTAAGAGATGTCATCCAATTATATAAAAGAAATAATAATAGGATAGAAGATGAAGTAATATTATCAGAAAAAATATTTCCATTAATAGAAAAAGGAATCATAGTATTAAATGAAGAAGAACAAACCTTGAAAATCAATAAAAAATTTATTACAATGGATAAAAAGAAAGTAAAAAAGCTTAGAATAAAGTCATATTTAACAGAATAGGAGTAGTAAGATGGATCAAGAGAAGATTGGAAGATTTATAAAAAAAATTAGACAAGATCATAACTTAACACAAAGGGATTTAGCTGAAAAATTAGGTGTGACCTATCAAGCTGTTAGTAAATGGGAAAATGGTAAGAATATTCCAGATATAGCAATCTTACAAGAAATCAGTAAAGAGTTTAATGTTAATATAGAAGAATTACTAAAAGGAGAAAGAAAAGCAAAGAGACAAAACAAAATGAATATCTTTCTAGTAGTATTATTAATCATATTAGGAATAGGAATCATAATAACAGTAAATGTATTCTTAAGAAAAAATAATAATTTTGAGTTTAAAACAATTTCTTCCAAATGCTCTGACTTTAGAATAACAGGAAGTGCTGCCTATAATGAAAAACAAACAGCTATTTATATTTCTAATATAGAGTTCTGTGGAAAAGAAGATCATACTACTTATAAGAAAATTACTTGCACTTTATATGAAAACTTCGAAGATACAAAAACAAAAATTAGTAGCTGTCCATCAGAAAACAATAAAACATTAGAAGCATTTTTAAAAGAAACAAAAATAAATGTAGAAAACTATTCTAGTAATTGTAAAAAACTTACTTCTAATACATTATCATTAGAAATAAAAGCAATAAATGATGAATCAAAAGCAATTACTTATACAATTCCAATTAAATTAAATGATAGTTGTAAATAAATAGATTGAAAAAAAGAAGCATATCGTTATATAATAAAAGAGGTGGTAAAATGAAAAAGTATCAAAATATTTTGTTATTAATAATTCTTTCTATGTTTCTTACATGTGCTTGTTCTATGAAGAAAGAAATAACAGACGCTGAAAAGTTTAAGACAGAATATGAAAGCATTAATGATCAAATAAATGAATCAAATGGAAAAAAATATCGATCTCTATCCATACCAAAAGAGAATCCTTTTATCTATGCAACAGCTGAAGATATAGTAGAGAAAATTAATAAAAAAGAAAGTTTTGTAGTTTATTTTGGTTTTAAGGAATGTCCATGGTGTCGAAGTATAATAGAGCAATTAATCCAAGTTGCAAAAGATCAAAAAGTAGAAACAATCTATTATGTAGATGTTACTGGAATTCGAGATGTAAAAGAATTGAACGAAGAAGGAGAAATTATTACAACAGATGAGGGAACAGAGGCATATAAAACATTAATTGAAAAAATGGATAATGTCTTAGATAACTATACTTTAACGAAGGAAGATGAAAAAATTGAAGTTGGAGAAAAGAGAATTTATGCTCCAAATGTAGTTGCTATATCAAAAGGAAAAGCCATTCAATTAGAAACTGGTATTAGTGAGAAGTTAAAAGATCCATATGCAAAATTGACCAAAAGTATTAAGAATTATTCTTATAAACAGTTTAAATGTTTACTAGATTGTCTAGAAGAAGAAAGTACAACTTGTCAAAAAGATATGTGTTAAAAAGAAAGGATGAAGTAAAAAACTTCATCCTTATTTATTTCGAATAATAGTTACTGTATAGTGAGTAAAGTCTAGTTCCATAATCGATTGTTTATATTCTTGATAAGTTAATCTTTCAACATCTTCAACTTTATCTAGATAGGGATAATGATACAAAACAATATTATTGATAAAAGGAGCAATCATAGACATAATATTTTCTTCACGTAGAATTAATCTAATAATAGATGCCTTTTTATCTAATTCAAAATTCTTTTTTGAAAAACAATTTCTTTGTTGGAGAACATCTAAAATATTTTTTTGAAAAAGATCTGCATCATAAGTGTATCCACCAATATGAATATTAAGATAATGATGAATCATAGAATGAGAACAGTGAATACCCGATGTAATAATTTTTTCTTCTGTTAATTGTTTATATAAAGGAGAAATTACTCCAAAGAATTGATGATAAAAACAATTTAAATAAAAATCTAAATCTAGTAAGCCTTGACTAGAATACTTACAAACATCAATTTTAAAAGAAAGACTAACATAATCAAGTGAAGTAGGATAATAGATGATTTCTCTTTTTTTTAAAACTGATAAATCTTTTTTGATAGGTAGTAAAGTAAGTTGATGTTTCTCAAAAGGGTGATGTGCATAAAAATTGTTGATTTCTTGTAGAACTTTTTCTTTATCAAAATTTCCAGCTATTACAATAAATTGATTAGCTGGTTGATAAAACGCTTTATAACACAATTCTACTTCTTCTATAGTAGTATTTTTCACTTCTTCTATAGTTCCTCCAATACTTTGAAAATGTAATTGAGGAAATAAATTTTTCATAGAGGCAATTCCACTATGATAAAATTTACTATTACTCTTACCACGAATTTCTTGACAAATAGGGTTCTTTAATTTTTCTAACTTTTCTTCATTAAATGATACATGATAAATTCCATTTAACATAGTTCGAATACCAAATTCAACTTCTTCAACTGCATCAAAATAATAACTAGTAATTTGATAATGAGTAGAAGCATTCGTATCCATCTGTCTTTGACCTAGTTCTTTAATAAAGTTTCCCTCATCATTACATTCAACAACATAATGTTCTAATATATGAGCAATTCCATCATGTAAATGATATTCCTGATCATCCAAAATAAAATCTTTACTAAGTCCTCCAAAATTAGTAACAAATTGAAAAAAAGTAGAGTGTCTTCTAGTGTCTAAATAAAGATAAATAGTCAATCCATTTTTCAATTGTATAGTTTCAATAGAATTCATACAGCTTTCTCCTTTAAAAAATAAATGGTATCTAATGATAAACGTTTGATAAATTGACTAATCTGATCAGCTGATATTTTCTGAATCATTTCATAATACTCTTCTAAAGTAAAGTCAATATTTAAATCATGAATAATAAAATCATCAAATAAAAAATACTTATTATCAAGTTTTCTCAATAAATTAATTCTTTTACGTTCCTTAATATTATGAAGCAATGCCTCAATTACAGTAGTATCTTCTAATTCACTCATAACATCAAGCAAAGACTGATATACTTCTTTATAGTCATCCCTATGAATAAAAGTAGTAATTTCCAAAGCACCGTATCGAAGATAAGCGATAACTTTAGAAGAATAGATTAAATCCTTTTCATCTCTTAATTTTTTACTCAATAATCTAGACGATAAAGAAGATAACAAATCTCGAATTATAATTAAATACACTTTATCAGATATAGTCATATTTTTTACTTTATAAACAAAAGATAAGGATGAATCTTTAAAATTAGAATCTTCTTCAATCGTTTTTACTTTATCTCTAGGTTCTAAATAACAAGTAAAATTTCTTTCAACTTTTTGATAATGAGAATGTTTAATAGAAAGTATTTCTTCACAAATAGGAAGAATTTCTTTTGATTCTTCACTTCCCATGACATAAATAATAGGTCGTTGCTTTAAAATACAATTTATATAGAATTGATAAAGGCTATGCGACGTAACAGCATCTATCTGTTCTGGATACCATACAATATCTCTAGATAATACTCCAACAGTATCAATATATTTCCTAATATAAATATCTTGATAAGAATGCATATTCAAAAAAGCATTATCGATAGCATTCCGTAAATTCTTCTTTTCACGATCTAATTCAAAAGTAGAAAAACCATCTTCAATAATCAAGGGTTCATAAATCATTTCTTTCAAAAATTGAATTTGTTTTCGATATAGCTTTTTCCCTAAAGCATTTTTATTAGGAATAGTTAAATCAAAAATAAAACATCCAGTTGTTCCCATAATCACTTTATGACAACGTGCACTCAAAATATAAAGTTCTTTCTTAGCAGTTTGAAAAAGTTCTTCTTTTGGATATTTTTGATTCATATAATTTAGCATGCTAGGTAATAGAGAAATATTTGCTAAATCTTTCTCTTTTTCTTCAAAAGGAAATAATACTTTTACTTGAATTGTTTGAAAATCATTATTTTGATAAAAAACTGGTTTAGAAGGAATCAATTCAGTTGACATAAAATCACCTCAAGTATTATTATATCATAGGAAGAAATCATAAAAGAAGGAAGAAATAACAATGGAATTAATCAAAGAATTAAATAGAGATAGTTTAGAAAAAATAAAAAGAGTTCTAGATTCAGATGGAATCATTATATTTCCCACTGATACAGTATATGGAATTGGTTGTAATTGCTTTTCCACAAAAGCTTTAGATAAATTATTTCATTTTAAAAATAGAGATTACTCAAAACCAATTAATGTATTAACAGATTCTGTGGATAAAATAGATTTAGTTGTGAAAAAGAAAAACCAGGTAGAAGAAAGACTCATAAAAGATTATTTGCCTGGAGACATGACTATCATTCTAGAAAAAAAAGATACAGTTCCTAATCTACTTACAGCTAACTTAAAAACAATTGGTGTAAGAATTCCTAAGGATGAAATAGCCTTAAAAATATTGAAAGAATACCCATATCCTATCGCTACAACATCTGTAAATCTATCGGGAGAGTCTCCTGGAGTAGAAGTAAATGATTTTCTAGAAGAGTTTAAGGATAAGGTAGATATGATAGTTGATGGTGGAAAATCCAAAATAGGAATAGCTTCTACCATTGTTCAAGTAGAAAATGAAACAATAAAAGTATTACGTCAGGGAAATCTAAGGGTAGAATAAAAATAAGTTTTTTAGTATAATACAGTTAAGATATGAAAATATTCACAGAACAATAATTTTATTTTCATATAATTTTCACAAAAAAAGTATATATTGTATTAGAGAGTTAAAGAGGTGATAAGATGTCAAAAAAGAAAACAGAGAAAGTAGAACAAGAAGAAAAAATAGAAGAAAATAAAGTAGAAGAAGAAACTACAGAAGATGAAGA
>CAMOGG010000007.1 GCA_946614095.1 uncultured Caryophanales bacterium
AAATTAACTTTATTTTGAAGTCGACCAGCAGTATCTACCAATACAACATCATAATTTTCAGCTTTTGCTTTTTCAATTCCATCATAAACTACACTTGCAGGATCACTTTCTTCTTTACCAAAAAAGCCAACTTCTACTCTTTCACTCCATTCTTTTAATTGATCAACCGCTCCTGCTCGGAAAGTATCAGCACCCACTAAAAGAACTTTTTTTCCTTCATTTTTCAATTGATAAGCAATTTTCCCAATCGTAGTAGTCTTCCCAACTCCATTTACGCCAATAAATAGAATAACGGTTGGTCCATTTTCATTATATTGAATTTTGTTACTTAATACTTCATCATTAACATAAATAATAAATAATTCATCAACAATAATTTCTTTTAATAGACTTGGATCAGTAATATTCTCTGATTTAACACGGTCTCTTAAACGATCCATAAAATCCATAACAGTATTAACTCCAATATCAGCCATAATTAAAATTTCTTCTAACTCTTCAAAATACTCCTCTGTAATCTTATGATATTTATTAGTAAGATTTGCAAGTTTAGAAACAAAACCTTGTCGTGACTTTGTAAGACCTTTTTCATATATTTCAACATTATCTCTTGTCTTTTTCTTTTTTTCTTTCTTTTTATGATCAGCTTTTACAATACTAGGCTGCTTAGAAACAATTTCTACGTCACTAATATCTTCTCTTTCTTTTTCCTCTTCTTGAACTTGTTCTATTTCAATCTTTTCTTCTTTTTTTTCGTCAGAAGAAAACATATTTTTAATTTTCTGAAATAAACCCATAATATTCACCTCAATTACTATTATATCATAATAAACTATTCATCAGAAGATGCATCTTCATTATCACTTTGATAAATCTTGGTATGTTTCCAAGAAATAGAAGTAACCCCTGGCTCAGCACTAATATTTTTAACTAAACTTTCAACAACATCAACTCGACTGGTAATAATTTCTGCTTTTAATTTAATTTGTTCTTTCGCAATTTCATGCTTTTCTAAATGAACTAATCGGATTCCATTCTTCTCTACATAATTGGAAAAAGAACTTCGCACAACAATTTCAATATCACTTTGACAAGAAATTTGAATAATACATTTTTCCCGATACCATTTTTTTACTTTATCCATAATAAAAATAGAAACTAATCGTAATAAAACATTAGAAAAAACAACTAAAAAAGTTCCAATAACAGCTTCCCAAATCATTCCAATAGATGTCAATAAACCAATAGATGCTACACACCATAATGTCGCCGCTGTATTAAGTCCTTTAATTTTATTACCATTTCGAATAATCATTCCAGCTCCCAAAAAACCAATACCAGAAACAATAGATGCCGCAATACGGCTTTGATCATGAGAAATAAAACCATAAGTTGCATAGTTAAACATAAAAGAACCAATTCCTACCAAAACATTGGTTCTTAATCCAACAGAACCATGCCGATATTGTCTTTCTACTCCAATAATAATACTCAATAATAAACATAAAACAATTCGAACAACAAATACTTTTAACTCCATAAAAACACCTCACAGACCTTCATTTTAACATATCTAAAAAAAGAACAAAAGAACAATTAGACAAAATAAAAAAAATATAGTATAATCTTTTCGTTAGTTCTTTATGAAATTTAAAAAGAAAGGAGATATTATGAATAAAAACGAAAACAACGACACAAAAATTGTTGTTTTAGGTGGTTTAGGAGAAGTTGGTAAAAATATGTATTGTGTAATGCATAAAGATGCCATCGTTATTATTGATGCCGGTGTAAGCTTCCCAGAAAGTGAGTTAATGGGAGTAGATTACGTTTTACCTGATTTTACATTTTTAAAAGAAAATGAAGATAAAATTCAAGCACTTTTAATTACTCATGGACATGAAGACCATATTGGTGGAATACCATTTTTACTACAAAGTATTAATATTCCAGCTATTTATGCTCCAAACCATGCTAAAGAATTAATTGCTGTAAAATTGCAAGACAGAAATATTCGCTATGACAATTTATTTGTTTATACCGATCAAACAAAATTAAAATTTAAAGAAATTGAAGTGGAATTTTTTAGAATAACTCACTCTATTCCAGACTCTCATGGAATTAGTGTCAAAACTCCTGATGGAAGAATTGTCACAACAGGAGACTATAAATTTGACCTAACACCAATTGGTCCTATGGCTGATCTATATAAAATGGCAGCTCTTGGAGAAGAAGGAGTCGACGTTCTAATAGGAGATTCAACAAACGCATTAAATGAAGGATTTTCAAATAGTGAATCAGTAGTAGATGAAACACTAAATGAAATGTTTGCTAAATGTAAAAACAATCGTATTATCATCGCAACATTTGCTTCTAACATTTATCGTGTTAAGCATATATTTGAAACTTGTTACAAGTATAACAGGAAAATATGTATTTTTGGTAGAAGTATGGAGAACAATATTAATATTTCTCTAAATGGAGGATATATTGATCATAAAGAACTACTAGTTTCTCCAGAAGAAGCCAATAATTTAAAACCAAATGAAGTAACAATTTTATGTACAGGAAGTCAAGGAGAACCACTTGCTGCTCTTTCAAGAATTTCCAATGGTACACATAAATATATTAAATTAAGACCAGATGATGTAGTTATTTTCTCATCTAGTGCTATTCCAGGTAATGCATTAAGTATTTCTAAAACAATAAATAAGTTATATCTAAAAGGCGTAAAAGTATATACAAACAATGTTTTAGCAGATCTTCACACTTCAGGACATGCCAATGAAGAAGAAATCAAATTGATGATTAGACTGATTAAACCAAAATATTTAATGCCATTCCACGGAGACTATAGAATGTTAAAAAAACAAGCCAATATTGGAATAAACTGTGGCATTCCAAAAGAAAATACTTTTATTCTAAAAAATGGTGATACACTAACATTAAAAAATCATATTTTAACTCGTGGAGAAAGTAAACCAGGAGCTGACATTTATGTAGATGGAAATAGAATTGGTGAAATTGGTGGAGCCGTTATTAAAGATCGTAAAATAATGGCCAATGATGGTATCTTAGTTGTTATTATTAATGTAGATATGAAAAAAAGAGAATTATTAATTAAACCAAATATCACTACAAGAGGTTTCATCCTAGTAAATGAAAATGAAGAGTTAATACATAAAATTGAAAACAAAGCAGAACAAACAATCACAACATCTCTACAAAATCCTAAAACAACATTCGCAACTCTAAAAGGTGAAATAACAGATACCTTATATCCATTTATAAACAATTTAACAGGAAGAAAACCAATTATTCTCCCTGTCATATTAGACATAAAGCGATAAATTATATCGCTTTTTTATATGCGAAAATAATACTGATTGCGAATAAAATCAACAGTCCCCTCAAAATCACTATTAAATAATAAAGACAATTGAAAATAAAAAAATCTCTCATCACGATTGCGAATATTTAACAATACTTTGTATTGTTCCCATGAAATTTTCTCCAACAAAGAATAAAAAATAGGAAAATTCAAGTAGAACCTCTTCATAAAATGAATATTCTCTCTAGTAAATAAAAAACTGTTTCCAAATAAATAAGTATAATAATTAGAATACTTTTCAACAACATTTTCATAAAGTTCTTTTTTTTCACACACATCTTTTCCTATTTTCCAATATAATATCAACTTATTAGAAATAGATTTCAATGAATCATCTCCTTTCTTAAAAATAATAATGATAAACACTATCTATTAGTATTATTCGAAAAAAAAAGAGTTCTGTCCAAGAACTCTCTTATTTTGCTTCCTCAATAGCTCTAGTTTCACGAATAACCGTTATTTTAATGGTACCAGGATATTTCAAATTAGCTTCAATATTTTCCTTTACTTCACGAGCAATTCTATGTGCTTCCAAGTCATCTACTTCTTCTGGTTTTACAACAACACGTAATTCACGTCCTGCCTGTACAGCATAAGTTTTTTCAACACCTTTAATCTGATTACCAACTTCTTCAAGTTGAGATAAACGATTAATGTAATTTTCTAAAGAATCATTTCTAGCTCCAGGACGAGAAGCGCTCAAAGCATCTGCAATTGCAACAATTTCAGCAATTACACTAGTAGCCTGAGTATCTCCATGATGAGAAGCAATTGCATTAATAACAGTTTCATTTTCATGATATTTTTTCGCAATATCAACACCGATATCTACATGACTTCCCTCTACTTCATGATCAATTGCCTTACCAATATCATGTAGAAGACCTGCACGTTTTGCTAAAGCAACATTTTCTCCTAACTCTCCAGCTAAAATACCAGAAAGTTCTGCAACTTCTTTGGAATGTTGTAAAGCATTTTGACCAAAACTAGTTCGAAAATGAAGTTTTCCAATAATTTCAATTAATTCAGGATCAAATTTTGTAAGACCAAGTTCAAAAGTAGTATCCTGACCAAACTGAATAATTTGTTGTTTTATATCTTTACAAGTCTTATCATATAACTCTTCAATACGAGTAGGATGAATTCTACCATCTTTAATTAAGTTTTCCAAAGTAACTCGCGCAATCTCACGCCTCAATGGATCAAAACTAGATAAAACGACAGCTTCTGGAGTGTCATCAATAATTAAATCAACACCAGTAATTGCCTCTATTGTACGAATATTACGACCTTCACGTCCAATGATTCTACCTTTCATTTCATCATTTGGTAAATCAACTACCGTAACAGTTTGATCACTAGCAATATCAGCAGCATAACGATGCATAGAATTAACAATCAATTCACGTGCCTTTTTATCTGCTACTAACTTAGCTTCGTTTTCACTTTCTCGAATATACTCAGAAATCTCTTTCGTCATATTTTCTTTTACTTTGGCCATAACTAATTCTTTAGCCTTTGATTTACTAAACCCAGATATTTTTTCTAGTAAATCTAATTGTTCTTTCTTTATTTCCTCCACTTTACTTTTTTCTACTTGAATTTCTTCTTGCTTTTCAGATAATTTATTCTCTCTTTCTTCCAAAGCAGATTCCCTTTTTTGAAAAAGTTCATCACGTTTATCCATACTAGATTCTCGCTGTAATAAACGAGCTTCACTTTCTTTCATTTCTGCTTTCTTCTCACGAATTTCCTTATCCAAATCCATTTTCATTTTGTGAGCTTCTTCTTTTTGCTCAATAGCTGCATCTCTTTTTAATTTTTCTATTTCTTTTTTTGCTTGATTAATCATTTTTTCACTCTTAGCAGATGCTAAATTACCACTAAAATAATTAATTACAAAAGACACAACAAAACCTATTACTAGGCCAATAATAATAAGTAAAATGGAGAATAAAACATTACTCATATAATACCTCCATCTAGATTAAGTCCTAAATACCCAATCTAATTCTATTGTAATTTTTTTCATAATCATTGTCAAGTCAAACACAGACCTCTTTACAGAATAATAAACTAATAAAAGTGTCATTATGACACATTTCTAAAAAACAAATGATAACGATTCCCAAGAACCCAAATAGTAGAAAAAATCAAAATAACAATAATAATCATAATAATAGTTATAATCTTTTTAATATGCTTTCCTTTTTCACTCTTAGCAATTTTAGTCGTGGAAATAGTATTTCAAATAGAGAAAGTAAAAAACAAAATATAAAAGATTCATCTACAGTTTGATTACATTTTGGGCAAATCATATCATCACTACATTTATTATAACACAAATAAATTGAATAAAGAAAATCTATAAAAAACTATTCAATAGATTGAAAATACTCACATATAACATCATAATCTGAATATGGTATTTTTTTATTCTCAATCGCCATATAATCATCCCTTCCCTTACCTATGATTAAAACAACACTATTGGAATGAGCATGTTCTAAAGCATACCAAATTGCATCTTTCCGTTCAATAATTCTTAAATAATCATTTCTATCTCCTACCATTTCATCAATAATGGTATCAACATCCTCATATCTAGGATCATCCATTGTAAAAATAGCCTTATCAGCAATGTCCATTACCATCTTCCCGATAATCGGCCTCTTAGAAGCATCTCTTCCTCCTGCAGCCCCAGTAACAACAATCATATCATCAAATTTACGATAAGAATTTAAAATACTTTTAACACCATTTATAGTATGAGCATAATCTAATACAATGCAAAAATCTTGTCCAAAATTTAACCTTTCTCCTCTACCAGAGATGGAAGGGAGATTCTTAATTTTTTGAAGTAAAATATTTTCTGGCATTCCAAAAATAAAACTAATAACAAAAGCCTCAGCTAAATTATAAATATTATATTCTCCATAGAAAGGACTTATAATCGAAAATAAACGGTCCTGATATTTAAGAGAAAAAGTAGTTTTATTATCATAAAATTTTAAATCAGAAATAATAAAATCATTAGAGTAATCTTTACCAAAAGAAAACAAATTTTGACACATAATATTTTGTAAATTTACATCATCTTTATTTACAACAACTTTACTATCTTTTCTAATATAGTTTAATAAACTCATTTTATTTTTTACATAATTATCAAAACTTTTATGAACATTTAAATGATCACCTGTTATATTGGTGAAAGCAATAATATCAAAAGTTATTCCATCTATTCTATGATGAAGAAGAGCTTCACTTGATACTTCCATCACAATATTAGTAATTTTAGACTTCTTAATTTTTGCCAAACATTCAAATAATTCTGAAACACATGGTGTAGTATTAGAAAGAGGAATTAGTTCATCACAAATGATTAATCCATTCGTACCAATATAAGCACAATCTCCTATTAGTTCTTTTACAATAGTTGCAGTAGTGGTCTTTCCATCTGTACCAGTAATTCCGATAAAATGAAAATCATCAAAAGAAATTTCATAATACTTTTTACACAGTTCTAAGAAATATTCATTGATATTCTCCACAACGATATGTGGAAAACTATATTGAATTTCTCGATCAGCAACAACAAAGCAACATCCCTTATCAATTGCATCTGCAATATAATCATAATGATCGACATAAAACCCCTTTGTTGCGACAAAGATATATCCTTCTTTAACATTCCTAGAATCATCCGTAATCCCCATAACAACAATATCACTATGAATAGATATCATTTTTTCTAATTTTTTCATAAAATCAACTCCACCAAATTTTATGAAAAAAAAGAAAAGTAAATTACTTCTTATTACTTTTCTTCCTTTTTAGTAGAACCTTTTTCTTCTTTTGAAAAATCAATATCATAATATTCACGAACTTTCTTTTCAAGTTCCTGACACAATTCTGGATTATCCTTTAACAATAATTTAACGTTTTCTTTTCCTTGGCCAAGCTTTTCTCCTTCATAAGAATACCAAGCACCAGTTTTTTCAACAATATTTGCCTCAGCTGCTAAATCAATTACTTCACCTTCACGAGAAACACCTTCTCCATACATGATATCTACAACACAAGTTTTAAATGGAGGTGCTACTTTATTCTTAACTACTTTAACAGTTGTCTTATTACCAACAACTCCATCTCCCATCTTTAATTGTTCATTACGACGTATTTCCAAACGAATAGTAGAATAAAATTTTAAAGCTCTTCCTCCTGTTGTTGTTTCTGGATTACCAAACATTACTCCAACTTTTTCTCTTAATTGATTAATAAAAATAACAGTTGTATTAGTTTTACTAATAGTACCATTTAATTTACGCAAAGCTTGAGACATTAATCTTGCTTGTAATCCCACATGAGAATCTCCCATTTCGCCATCAATTTCAGCTTGTGGAACTAATGCTGCTACAGAATCTATAACAACAATACTAATTGCTTCACTTCTAACCAAAGCATCACATATCTCTAACGCTTGTTCTCCAGTATCTGGTTGAGATAATAACAACTCATCAATATTAACACCAAGTCTTTCAGCATAAACAGGATCAAGTGCATGCTCTGCATCAATAAAAGCAGCCCTACCTCCAACCTTTTGATGTTCTGCAATTGCTTGTAAAGCGAAAGTTGTCTTACCACTTGACTCAGGACCATAAATTTCAATAATACGTCCTTTTGGATATCCGCCAACTCCTAAAGCAATATCTAGAGACAATACTCCACTTGAAACAACATCTACTTTCATATGTTTATTCTCACCAAGCTTCATAATAGAACCTTTACCAAATTGCTTCTCAATATCATTTAATACTTGTTCTAAAGCTTTATCTTTAGAAACTTCTTTACTTACAGCCATGTTTTTCCTCCTCGTAAATAACTTACAATATCATTGTATAATATTATTTTTTAAAAAGCAATACTTTTTCGAACAATTGTTTTATTAAATTCACCTGTTTTTTCTCTTCAAAAAGAAAAAACCTCTTAAGCAAAAGAAGTTTTTGGACCAAATAATCCATTGAATTATTCATTTTCACCTTTTTTAAAAATAATACTTTTATTAAGATTAAAATATTGGACAGCACTAACAATAGACATAATACAAGCAAAATAAAGTAAAAACAAATCTACTCGTATATTAATAAATTCAAATGGAATATTATAGAAAAATACTAATACAATTCCAATCATCATAGCAGCAGTCTTTAATTTACCAGATCCAATAGCAGCTACTACTTTTCCTTTACTAGCAGCTTCCATCTTAATAGCATCTACAATAATATCTCTAGTAATATAAATAACTGGTATAATAACTGGTATAGAACGCGTTACACATAAAATAATCAAAATAGGATTAACTAATACTTTATCCGCAATAGCATCCAACATTTTTCCAGTATCAGTAACTTGATTATTCTTACGAGCAAGATAACCATCTAAAAAATCTGTCAAACTAGCAATCACAAAAATAATTCCTGTCACAATATAAAGTAATTCTACTTTTACTCCATAAAAATCATATTGTGGAAGATGAATTCCCAATGATGAAAAAGGAACACATAATAATAAAATAATAAATATAGTTAATATTAATCGTAATACTGTAATTTTAGTTGGTAAGTTCATAAATACTCTCCTTTTCTATAAAAGATTCTAATTCATTAACTCTCTTTGGAGCTTTATTAATATGACTAAAAATAATATAAAGAATCAAAATAAAACATAGTAAAGCAATAAGAATAGAAAAGAATGGCCAAAGATTTACCTTTTCTTTATACTCTTTCGTATATGGAGATTTGACTTTTCTTTGAGCTTCTTCTTTTCTCTTTTGAGCCTCTAAAATATCATCCAATGAAATTTTAGAAGTATGTTGAAATAAGAAACCATTAAATTCATCTACAACTTTATCAGAATCTAATCCCAAATATTTAGCATACAGCTTAATATTATCTTTTAACTCATACACATCCTTAAAAGCTCTAACATTACCACTTTCTATATTTTCTAACTGAGATGTTGAAAATTCAAGGTCTTCACAAGCTTCAGTGATACTAACACCATTACTTATTCTTGTTCGTTTTAAATACTCTCCTAATTCTTTCATATAACACCTCATCTTACTGACAATAATATAAATAAGCCATGTTCTGTACCCTTTCAGGTGACAAACATTTATCTACTAATGAAACACATTAGTCTCTAACTCTGTTCATTTCCTTTGTTAGAACTCCCCTACCAAATTTGGGTTTCTCACTCGCGGGGTTTACCACGTTTCACTCTTTCCTTTCAAAAAGCATCGTCACTGTGGCACTTTATGGACGATTCCATATCAAAGACTTAGGAATCTAATCCGCCGTTAGTATAAACTACCCTAGGTTATGACTTCCCTAGGCACGAACACTACAATCATCTCAGATTGTGTGAGCATGGACTTTCCTCAAGAGTCTCAAGAACTCCAGCGTTTGTCTATATATTAATTGTCGTCGCTTACTTGATTATTTCTAGATTCATAAACCAATTTTTCAAGTTGAGAAAGTCTACGCATAATATCAACATTCGTAACTTCACCATTACTTCTACTATTAGAAGCAACCTCCATAGTAAGTTTAGAATTACGCAATTCCTGCTTCAAATTCATATTCTCTGTAATTAAATCTGCTTTTTCTTTCTCAAGATTATTAATAATCTCTAAAAATTGTTCATAATCCCCAATAATGTCATCTAAAAATTGATCAACTTCTTTCAAGCGATATCCTCTAGTATCAATTTTAAAATTTTTTTCAAGGATATCTTGAGGCATAAGCTTAATTTTATTTTGATACATTCTATCACCAATCCCTTATATTAGTATTATGTCATTTCTTAATATTTTTGTCAATTTATTCTTACGATTATAGAAAGGTATTTTCTTATCTACTTTTGTCGTATTTATGATTTTTTTTGAAAAATATATTAAAATAGCAATGGTGATAAAATGAATTATTTAGAAATCAATATCGTATTAGGAAAAATGATTAGTAAGACAAAGACAATAAAAAGACAATTAAATCAACATACAATGTTACAAAAACAAAATCATTATAATCAATAACCTCACATTACCTGTCCTATAATATATATAAATAATAAAGCACTAAGTATAATCCAATTTCATACTTAGTTTTTTATGATGGACTAACTGAATAATAAGTAAAAGACTTTATACATAGCAATCTTCTACGATACAAATAGATTTCAACATTGAAGTTTTAGTTTATTTATAATTTTAATCAAAAGAAATTATCTAGTTAACGAAAAATCTATGGTAAAAAAAGAAACTTTATAGTATAATGAATCATAGGTGATGAGATGAACTATCCAAGTGGTATTAGAAAAGAAAAGGAAAAGGATTTATTTCTCCAAAAATTAAATTACAAAAACAGAGGAATGACATTAGAATCTGACATCAACATCTCCAATGAGTATTATAGAGAAATAGAAAAAGCCTTTATCTATAAAAAGCCTACACCAATAAAGATCACCAAAGTAGATTACCCATCACGAGATAAAGCTGTAATAAAAGAAGCTTTTTTTACAATTCCATCTACTACAGATTATAATGGATTATATAAGGGAAAATATATTGATTTTGAAGCCAAAGAAACAAAAAGTAAATCTTCTTTTGCTCTGAATAATATTCATCCACATCAAATAAAACATATTGAAAATATTCATTATCATGAGGGAATTGCTTTCTTAATTGTTAGATTTACAACATTAAATGAAACGTACTTACTTCCAGCCAAAGATTTTTTAAGCTTTTTACAGAAAGAAGAAAGAAAGTCAATCCCACTAGAATTTTTTAAAACAAATGCTTATCAAATAAAAGATGGTTATAATCCTAGACTAGATTATTTAAAAATAGTAGACCAAATAATTGGAGGTATATAAATGCAAAAAAAAGATAAAAAAGGTACAAAAAATAGTTCTAAAAATAAAACTACTATAAAAAACAATAGTAAACCAAAGTTTAATGGTTTAAAGATTGCTTTTACAATCTTAGCAATCACCATATTATTAGCCGTTTATACAGTATTAGGATTTTCCTTTACTCTATTGACAGGCATAGGAATTGCAATTCTAGTTGGGCTTTGGTATTTACTCTTTCAACAAAATACAAGTAAGAGAAAAAGAAGAATTCTAAGTATATTATTAATTCTATTTCTACTAATGGGAATTACTGGATTAATTGCATTTAGTGCCTTTATTATGTATGTTAAAATGCAAGCCGATCCTAAATTTCAAACTTCAAAATTAAACACACTAGAAATATCTAGAATCTATGACAGTCAAAATGTAGAAATTGCCAAACTAGGTTCTGAAAAAAGAGAAAAAGTAAGTTATGAAGAATTACCAGAAGTATTAGTAGATGCTATTATAGCAACAGAAGATTCTAGATTTTTCCAACACAATGGTTTTGATGCTCCAAGATTTTTAAAAGCAACTATTGGACAAATTACAAGAGGTTCTGGAGCCGGTGGTGCTTCCACTCTATCTATGCAAGTTGTTAAAAATAGTTTCACAGATAAATATGGACAAAAAACTTCTGGTGTATCTGGAATCGTTCGTAAATTTGAAGATATTTATCTATCAATATTTAAGTTAGAAAAAAAATTTACAAAAGAACAAATTATTGAATTTTATGTAAACAATCACTTCTTAGGTGGAAACATTTATGGTGTAGAAGAAGCTGCCAATACTTATTTTGGAAAAAGTGTTAGTGACTTAAATCTTAGTGAAGCAGCAATTCTAGCTGGAATGTTCAAATCTCCTAACTTTTATCGACCAACAGTAAATCCAATTAATGCAACAGAAAGAAGAAAAACAGTTTTATACTTGATGAGAAGAGCAGGATATATTACAAAAGAAGAAGAAAAAATAGCAAATGCTATTCCAGTAGACTCTCTTACTTCTGAAATAAATACATCAACAGAAAATCCTTATCAAGGATATATTGATACTGTTGTAGAAGAAGTTCAAGATACCTATGGAGTAGATCCATACACAACACCTTTACTAGTTTATACAAACTTAGATAGAGGAAGACAAGACGCAGTAAATGCAGTATTAGCAGGAGAAAATTACAATTGGATTGATGACCGTGTACAAAGCGGTGTAGCTGTACTAGAATCTGAAACTGGAAAAATACTAGCGATTGGAAATGGACGTAATATCAACGGAAGAAGCAATTCAAGTGCAAGAATTCTAAATTATGCAACACAAATCAGACGTCAACCGGGATCAACTGCAAAACCACTATTCGATTATGGACCAGGTATGGAATACAATGGATGGTCTACCTACGAGCAATTTAATGATTCACCATATTCCTATTCTAATGGAAGATCTATTAAAAACTGGGATGGCGGATACTATGGACAAATTACCTTAAGAAGAGCTTTATCAGCTTCCCGTAACATACCAGCATTGAGAGCCTTCCAAAGTGTAAAAAATGAACAAATCAAAGAATTTGTTACCAATTTAGGTATAACACCAGAATTATGTAATTCAGGATATCAATATAATAAAGAAAAAGATATTTGCGTAAATCCAAAAGATGCCACGGATACAAAAGAGACAATTGCTCTTCATGAAGCACATTCTATTGGAGCATTTACAGGAGTTTCTCCATTAATAATGGCTGGAGCCTATGCCGCATTCTCTAATGGCGGTTACTATAACACTCCATATGCAGTAAATAAAATAGTATTCAGACAAACAAATAAAACAGAGGAACATAAACCAGAACACAAACAAGTAATGTCAGACTCTACTGCATTTATGATTTCAAGCGTACTACAAGACGTTGCTCTTACAGGAGGAACACCACACAATGTAGCATGTAAAACAGGAACAACAAACTTTGATGAGAAAACAATGAATGACTATAATATGCCAGGAGATGCCATTCGTGATTCTTGGGTAATAGGATACTCAACAAAAACAACAATTGGAATGTGGTATGGTTATGATGACTTCACAAAAGATTCAATTGCTCAAGGATATATATTACATAACGTTCCAGCAACTATCCAAAAAGATCGACTATTTAATGCATTGGTATCAGCTGGTGCCATGGAAGGAGATCGTAGCGACTTTGTTCCACCATCAAGTGTTTCAAGAGTAGCAGTTGCACCTGGATCAAATCCACCAAAACTTGCCTCTCCTGGAGGAGCTGCAGTATATGAATATTTCAAAAAAGGAACAGAACCAACAGAATATGATTTAACAACTTATACAATCAGTGCACCAGGAAACTTTAGAGCAACAGAAAATAATGGAAAAGTTACCCTATCATGGTCAGCTGTATCACCTGGAGAATTAGGAGATAGTTCTCATGGAAAATTTGGTTATAATATTTATAAAGACGGAGTCTTAATTGATTGGACAGACAAAACATCATATACTTATACTCCAAGTGGAGGACCTTATGGTACTTATTCAATCATAGCAACTTACAAATCATATAACGATATTCAAAGCGAAATGGCTTCTTATCGATTAGAAAAGAAGGAAAAGCCAAAGCCAATCGAACCTGTAGAACCAGAAGAGCCTGAAACGCCAACAATTACATGTCCTGAGGATGCAAAAGTAGACGGAGATACATGTAGTTGCAACGACACGTCTAAAACTTATGATGAAGTAACAAAAACATGCAAATAAAAAGGGATTCATTATTGAATCCTTTTTACATGTTTTTTTTCTTCTCACGACAAACATCTAGTAATTTACAATCCTTACATAATGGTTTAACAGCCTTACAATAATATCTACCAAATAACACCATTTGCAAATGCCTTTTTCCCCATACATCCTGAGAGAACTTGTTCATAAGCTTATTTTCAATTACAAAAACATCATCAGATAAAGATGCTAAGCCTAATCTCTTTGATACTCTCTCTACATGAGTATCCACCGCAATAGCAGCTTCACCATAAAATTCACTTAAAAAAACATTGATAGTTTTTCTTCCAACGCCAGGAAATCGAATTAATTCATCACGTTCTCTAGGAACAACACCATCATATTCATCACAAATCATTCTCGCAATCTCGTGAATATAATAAGCCTTTTTATGAAAAGAGCCAACCGTACGTATTATTTTTTCCAAATCAACCACAGAAGCCTCTTTTAAAGCCTCTAAAGAAGGATATTGATGAAACAATACTGGAGTAACTTGATTAACTCTTTTATCTGTAGACTGAGCACTTAAAACAATAGAAATTAAAAGTTCATAATCACTATGATAAACCAATTCACACTGAGGATTGGGAAATAACTCATCTAAATAATCTTCGATTTTATTCATCATCAAACCAATCCCAATCAAAAATTTCTGTATCAATATCTTCATCATCAGTGTTTTCTTTTTTTAACTTTTGATTTCTTTTTTTTCTCATATTATCCACATCTTCAACAGTTTCAACACCAGACTTCCCCCATTCATATAAAATCTTATCAATATAACGCAAATTAGATACTCCATTAAAAGTAGCCTCCCGAACAGCTTCTTTAATCAAATCTTCACTAATACGACTATCTAACCAAGCCTTAATAATCTCATATTCCATAGGGCTTAAAGTACGTCCAAATTCTTTTTCAATTAATTCATAAACATTAGAATAACTTTTTTCATCCACTTGATTAACTTCTTCCATAGTCAACAAAGATAGTTTTTCAAAAAAATCATCTAATAAAATAAATTCTTCCATAAGACCTTTTTCATTTTTCAAAACTTCTACTCGAATCATACCTTTGTCAGTTAAAATACCAATATAATTCATAACTACTTTTGTTTCAATTCCCAAATCATCACCAAAACGACTAGGATTAAAAGGACAATTACCCAAATGATATAAATACATTAAAAAGACAAACTCTTCCATCTCCAAATTTAATTTCTTATAGTGTTTTAAAAAGAAAAGTGGAATTACAATATTACCATCACGAAAAATACTCAATAATTCAATACTTTTCATACTATCATCTCCAAAAACTGATAATTATTTATTTACTATAAAATACTATTTTTACCTTGTCAACATTCCAGATAAAGAAAAAGAGAATCTATTTAAAAAATTTTGATAAATCTGATTCTCCCTCTTTATTATTAATGATTTTCTTTTCTTCTTTCTTTTCTTTTGAGTCTGTACTCTTTAGGTTAGAATCACTTAAAGACTCTCCTTGAGAAATGTTGAACAAATCTCCCACATCATTTACATTATTATTTCCTAAAGATGGACTACCTTGGCTCTCATCTGATACCTCTCCATGATAACCTAAATCAATGACTTCATTACCAGCACCATTTTCTATAAAAGACTGTTGACCATTATTGGTATCATTATTTTTAGTATCATTCAAAGTATCTTCTTTTTCACGCTTAAAATTAGGCTTTCCAAAACTTAAAGTTCTAGATGCTATTTTATTATATATCAATTTTAAAACAAATAATACAATAGCCAAACATACAAATCCAACTACACCAAAAATAATCTTTTTCATAAGTTCTGGATTATTAGTTGTTTGAGAAACAACATCATGTCCTTCTTGTCCTGAAGAAGTAAGTTTAACAATCTCATCCAACTTCATTTCTTTATAATTATCATATCCACCTATTTTGCAATATTCATTATCATCTAATACGGCAATATACTTAACATCTTTTGCTTGATATTTTTCAGTCTTAGGAACACTATTTTCAGTATATTGATAGGTTGCAAAATAACGAGAAGTAACAGTAATAGAAAATGGGGTACTTTGCTTTTTATCCAATTTAAATTGATTATATTCACTATCTAAATCCTTATCAGTGCAATAGGTAACAAACCCTATATTTTTTTGATCACTATTGAATAGTAAAATATCAATACTAACAGGAATTTTAGAATTCGTACGATTCACAATTTGATTAAAAGTAATCTTAGCATTTCCCTTAGAATCAACAGCAGACTGATAACTAAAATCTTGATAAGTAAACAAATCAGTTCCTACTGTAGCTACCGTATCCACAGGAATCAATGTTTTAACAGCATAGTTAGTAGCATTTACCGTAGCAGAAAAACTAAAAATTAAAAATCCAAATAATAGTCCTCTAACAATCTTTTTCATAATCCACCTCATCTTTATATTTATGAATAACAAAATCAACAATAGCCTTTTTATCATTATCCAACCGATGATATAAAATCTCCCTCTCAATATCTTCATAGATATCTTTTAAATACTCTCCAGGAGCCTTTCCAAGTACATCCATAATCTCTTCTGCATCTATTTGAATATCTTTCCTACTCTTAATTGGTAATGACGCATAAGCCTCTGTAATAGCCTTAATATCATATCCTTGAATCTCTCCAGCAACACTATTTACATATAAACCATATCGATACAATATCATAGCATCCATAGGATTATTTCCTATCACTTGATTAATATCTCGAATTAAATCCATTTCATTCTTATTAAATGGATATTTATCTTGAACATTCACGATACTCCAAATTCCCATTAAACCAATTGTATCAGTATTCAATACTTTCTCAAGATTTTGTAATTCTAATTCTTCATCCAATCCCAATTCTATAATTAATTTTATACCATTTTTATAATTTGGACTAGTAAAAATTTTCTCTAACTCTATTTTTTTACGATAATAGGATAAATTACGTACCAAAGTTTTTACTTCTAAAATAGCATCTATGATTTCCTGGTCCAATGAAAAGTCAAGTATTGTCGCAAAACGAACAGCTCGTAAGATTCTTAAACTATCTTCTTCAAATCTTTCTTTAGCATTACCGACTGTTCGAATAACTTTATTATCTAAATCATTACGTCCATTTAAATAATCAATAATCTTTCCATTCTCATCCATACAAATCGTATTAATTGTAAAATCTCTTCTTAATAAATCTTCATACAAATCATCAATATATTTAATTTCAACAGGCTTACGGTTATCTACATATTGAATCTCTTTTCGAAAGGTTGTAATCTCAAATTGAACCCCATGTTTCTCAACTTTAACTGCTCCATAATCATCACAAGGCAAACAACTATCTTCAAAAATTTCCTTAATCTCTTTAGGAGTAGCATTCGTGGTAATATCAATATCTTTAGAATTAATATTTAGTAAAGAATCTCTAACAAAGCCACCAACAATATAGGCTTGATAACCATGACTAGTGATTTTTTTTAATAATTTTAAAGCAACATCTTGCACGAACCTATCACCACCTACTACCATTATACCACATTCAAAAAAAAAGAACCGTTAACAGCTCTTTTTTTTCACTAATTTATAATTAGTTTACAGCATCTTTTAAAGCAGAACCTGCTTTGAAAGTAACAGCATTTCTAGCAGCAATCTTAACAGTTTCACCTGTTCTAGGATTACGTCCTTCACGTGCAGCTCTTTTTGAAACTGCAAAAGTTCCAAATCCAACTAGTGGCACTTTGTCTCCTTTTACTAATGCTTCTGTAATAGCAGCAAAAGTAGCATCAATTGCTCTAGTAGAGTCAGCTTTTGTTAATCCTGTAGCTGTAGCAACAGCTTCTACTAATTCAACTTTTTTCATATTATATTTACCTCCCTATGTAAATTAAGCATTTTAGCATGCTTACACATTAAAATTATCATGTTTTAAAAGAAAAAGCAATATTTATGAACGAAATTTAGTAAGTTTTTTATTAATATCAGTCAAAAGAGCAATAATATGACCAATAGCAAAAATAAATAATGACAACAATAAACTAATAAACCATATAGCAATTGTTAAAGAAAAATTAAACTGTTTTACCAAACAAGCATCAGAATAAAAGTAGGAACTAGTTTCACAAGTTGCAAATAAATTACCAAAAATGATTCCTAAAAAGAAACAGAATACAAATACCCCTATCGCAAAAGCTTGATAAAAATTGAAAGAATGCTTACGTACTTCTTTTGTAACCACATTCATCTTTGGAAAATCTTTCTTTTCTTTTCGAACCTCATCAAAAAAATTCATCTTACTCATCCCCCTTATCATTAGATTTTTTAATATTTTTCTTTTTTGTAATAGTCTTTTTTTCTTTAACTTCTTTACCATCCGTAAGAAAATCACTAACTTCTTGTGAAACTTCATTTACTTTATCTTTAACATTTTGTACAGCATCATCTAGATCAACATTTTCAATAGTAGTTTTAATCTTATCGTGAGTTTCATCAACAGTCTGTTTAATCTCATCTTTAATACTATCAAAATTACCATCATTGACAGCATCAATATTTAAAGAATCTAAATAGCTACGATATAAAAAGATATATCTACCAAACAACACCTCAAAAACAGTATCCAATGTTGATAAAATCACTCCACTAATCACAACAGTACTAATCAAATTAACAGCTAATAGAAAAATACTAACTACAATAATGCTATAAAAAGAAATTTCATTAGTAAATTCATTAAAAGGAGAATGATATAACTTTAACTCTTTCCAAACTCTAGTATCTCTTAAAAAAGTATGAATCAAATAGATTAAGAAAATAAAATCTAATACAAAAGATAAAAGAGTATTTAAAGAAAAAGACTGAACCATTGTAAGTAATGATGTAACAGAAGATATGCAATATAAAAACATTAAAAACACATTAAAATAATTAAAATATTTCCTACCAACTGATAACTTCAATAAAATAAAATAAACTAATATCAATAAATAAATACTATTATGATTAATAACACTTCCAAACAAAGTAAGAGATAAATCTCCCCTATAAGTATAAGATTGACTACATACAACAATTGCTATAATAACTGCAATAATACAATTAATTATAGTACTAGGATTGTCATACCATACTTCAGATTTTTTTTGTACTTTTTCCATTCTATCACCTTCCTTTTAAATTATAACATTATTTAGACTAATAAAGTACCCAAAACTAAAATTTCTTTAAAACTTGACAATCCTATGATATAATAGGAACGGATACGGAGGGGATTCTATGAAACTACCAACAGTTGCTTTAGTAGGAAGACCAAATGTAGGAAAATCAACTTTATTTAATAAAATAATTGGAAAAAAAGTCTCAATCATCGAAGACCTTCCAGGGGTCACAAGAGATCGTATTTATCAAGAAGCGTCTTATAATAGAAAAAGATTTTATCTAATTGATACCGGTGGAATAGATGCAACGAAAATGGACTTTAATACTGAAATAAAAATGCAAGCAGAAATTGCTATCAGAGAAGCAGATATTGTTGTATTTATTGTTGATGGAAAAGAAGGTATCACAGCAAATGATTTATTTGTAAGAGATCTTTTAAGAAAATCAGATAAAAAAATAATAGTAGCAATCAATAAAATAGATACAAAAGAAGCTCAAAATAATCTTTATGATTTTTATGAATTAGGCTTTGATACCTATATTCCAATTAGTAGTATCCATAATACTGGTTACATTGAATTAATGGACACGGTAACGATGAACTTTAAAGAACAGGAAGAAGTAGAAGACAATCGCGTAAAATTCTGCATCATAGGAAGACCAAATGTCGGAAAAAGCTCTTTAATGAATGCCCTATTAAAAGAAGACCGAGTAGTAGTATCTAATATTGCTGGAACAACAAGAGACTCAATAGATTCCGTTTTAAAATATAATAATGAAGAATTTGTTATGATAGATACTGCTGGTATGAGAAAAAAAGGAAAAGTCTTTGAATCTGTAGAAAAATATAGTCTTTTCCGTTCTCTAAAAGCAATTGATAGAAGTGACATATGTCTTGTTGTAATCAATGCCGAAGAAGGAATCAAAGAACATGATAAACATATCACAGGATATGCTATTGAAAGAGGAAAAGGACTAATCTTTGTAGTAAATAAATGGGATACTGTAAAAGAAACAACGATTCAAGAATTTGAAAAGCAGATGAGAGCTGAATTTCAATTCGCAACATATGCTCCTATTGTTTTCCTATCTGCTTTAACGAAAAAAAGAATTCATACACTAATGCCAGAAGTAATCAAAGTAAAAGAGAATATTAACAAAGAAATTAAAACAAGTGTATTAAATGAAGTAATACAAGATGCTTATCAATTGAATATTCCTCCATCTTACAAAGGAAAAAGACTAAAAATATACTTCTCTTCCCAAACAGGAGTAAAACCTCCTAAATTCACCTTCCGAGTAAACAATAAAGGACTAGTACATTTTTCTTATGAGAGATATCTAGAAAACAAAATAAGAGAAAACTTCGATTTCGAAGGAACTCCAATGATATTACAATTTAAAAATAGGAGTGGTGATGAATAATGATTATCGGAAATAATAACAATCAAGATTATAATAATATTTTGAAAAATCCATCTATAGAAAATGAACGTATCAAACAACATACAAACGTATACAGTAAAAAAGAAATGTCATCAAAAGCCTACAGTATACTAGAAGAACGTTATCAAAACGGATTCATTTCCTTAGAGGAATTTACCAAAAAATGTAATGAAATAAGAAAACAACAATAATGAAAAGAAACCTTCTACATATAATATAGGTAGGAGGTTTTATATTGAAAGATAGTCTATTCCATAAAATAGAGAAAAAAACAAATATTAATAAAGAAACAATTCTGAATCTAGCAAATAAATTACAAAAGAATGATATGAAAAATGAAAATTCCATTAGAGAAATCATTCAAGATATTAGTAATCTTACTGGTAAAGAAGTAAGCAAAGAACAAGAAGATAAAATTATCGAAGCTATTCAAAAGGATAAAGTCCCTAAAAGCATTGATAAAATGTTTTAAAAAGATTTTGTTCTTTTTTTTATACTTTTTCATACATATAAAATAAGGAGAGAATTTATGGAAAAATATGAAATCATTAAAAACATCGCCCAAAGAAGTGGCGGAGACATTTACCTAGGAGTAGTAGGAGCTGTTAGATCAGGAAAATCAACCTTTATTAAAAGAATGGTAGAAACACTAATTATCCCAAATATGGAAGATGAATTTGAGAAAAAAAGAGCGTTAGATGAAATTCCACAAAGTGCAGCAGGAAAAACCATTATGACAACCGAACCAAAATTTGTACCAAATAATACAGCAAAAATAACCATTGATGATATTAGTTGTAATGTTAAACTAATAGATTGTGTAGGATACATGATTAATAATGCCATTGGTGCTAGTGACGAAAATGGTCCTAGAATGGTAAAAACTCCATGGTACAATGAAGAAATCCCATTTACAGAAGCTGCGGAAATTGGAACTGAAAAAGTGATTAAAGAACATTCCACAATTGGTATTGTAGTAACTTCAGATGGATCTATTGGAGAATTTCAAAGAGATGATTATTTAGAAGCAGAAAAAAGAGTCGTAGAAGAGCTTAAAACAATAGGTAAACCATTTATTGTATTATTAAATTCTACTCATCCAAACCTACCCGATACAGAACATCTAACAAAAAATATGCAAGATGAATACAAAGTCCCAGTGTTACCAATCAATATTGAAACAATGAGTGAAAAAGACATGGTAAACATATTAAGAGAAGCATTATATGAATTTCCTGTCTTAGAAGTAAGAATTAATATGCCTGAATGGATTGCAATCTTAAATCCAGATAATAAAATAAAAAAAGCATACATCGAATCCATCAGAGAAAGTGTTACTGAAATTGATAAGATAAGAGATATTGAAAAAATAACAGAACACTTTTTAGAAAATGAATACATTGAAAAATGTTATTTATCAGATATTGATACCTCTACTGGCATCATTACCGTAAACTTAACTGCTCCAATAGAACTGTATAATGAAACACTAAAAGACTTAATCAATGTTGATATAAAAAGTAAGGCAGACTTATTATCTTTATTTCAAGAATTTAATATTGCAAAAAAAGAATATGACAGCATCAAATATGCATTAAAAATGGTCAAACAAACCGGTTATGGAATTGCTACTCCAGGAGTAGAAGATATGAAATTAGATAAACCAGAAATCATCAAACAAGGGCCAAGATACGGAGTAAAACTAAAAGCTGTTGCTCCATCTATTCATATGATAAGAGTTGATGTAGAATCTACTTTTGAACCTATCATTGGTAGTGAAGTTCAATCAAAAGAATTAATTGATTATTTAACAAAAGATCAAGATAAAAATCCAAATGAAATATGGAAAAGTGAAATATTTGGCAGAAGCTTAGACTCCATTGTACAAGAAGGTATCCAATCAAAAATAAATCTTATGCCTGATAACATAAGATTTAAACTACAAAACACTCTTACAAAAGTAATCAATAAAGGAAGTAACAATGTAATTACAATTGTAATTTAAAAAGAAGAACACTTCTTTTTTTTATGATATTAAATAATCAATAGCAGTAATGTTATGCCAATTTAGAAATATAAGTCATATATTGATTATATAAATCTTCTGTAACAAATTGAATCTTACCATCTTCTACTTTCCAGGAATCCTGATTTTTAGATAGAAAATTTAATACATCAACACTAACATCAATAACATGATTTACTTTTATTTTTGCGTTAGAAAGTAAGATATTATTATCAGAAAACCTCTGTTTCATATCATCACTCAACATAAATTGATTATATAAATCCATATAGTAAGAATCTTTTAACTTACTAGAACCCCCATCTCGTAGAGTATCCTCTTCAGATAAAGAAATTAAATAATCAATATTATGATTAAAAGATTCTTTTGTACTCTTTAAATAATTTAAAGACTTAGAAAAAGAAGGACCATCTTGACAATAGTTATCATAAGATAAAATATTCAATAAAGTATCATCGTCCATAATACTCAATGTATCTTGTATAGAAACTGCATAGTTATCCAAATATTTTTTGACAGACTTCTCAACAATAGCATAATCTCCTCTACTTTGTATTTCTCTAGTATATCGACTACTCGTCATAGAAAGCTTTAATAATTCTCTCTCTTCCTTTTTTAATACATTTAACATAGTAGCATCCCGTATAACACAGAAACCAACTAACAAAAACATATTTAGTATACAAAAACAAAATGCTAAAAAGACTTTTCTCTTACTACTCATACTACACCTACTTACTAACTAATAATAATTGATTAAAATCAATTTCCTTCTCCAATACAAATTCCCCAAACTCTACCTTTTCAAGAATCTCATCAAAAGAATCATCCACTAGGCCATAATAAACTCCATCATAATAATAAATAATAGGACAAGACTCTACAACAAAATAATCCTCTGTTCGAAAATAAAAGGATGTCTCTGTATCAAAAGTAATTCTATAATCAAAACCATTTTTATAATAAGAATCTTTTACTTCTAATAATTGAAAAAATAATCCAAAGAAGCGAGGAAAAACAACGACCTTATAAAATCCTCCTAATTTAAATTTTTTTTGAAAAGATAATAAAAATTGTTTGATAAAAGAAATAATATCATTTTCTTCTAAAAAGTGAAAACAAACCATAATTTGATAATCAAAGTTCCCTATACTTTCAATTTTCATATATTCACCTAATAAATATATATGATAATAAAATTATATAATGTCTTCTTTAATAATGCTTTCTATTTTATTTAATACTTCTTTTACCCCTAATTTTGTAACACTAGAAAAAACTACCAAATCATCCCCAACAATCAAATCAAAAGTATCCAAAATAACTTTTAAATTCTTTTGTTTTTTACTTCCACCAATCTTATCAGATTTGGTCGCTATAACAGTTACTGGTAAATTAAAATATTTTAAATAATTATACATTAATAAATCATCTTCAGTTGGTTTATGACGAAAGTCAACTAATAAAAAGACTCTTTTTAAAACATTTCTTTTCTCTAAATACTCTTCTATCATCATTCCAAACTTAGCTTGTGTTTTTTTATCAGTCGCAGCATATCCATATCCAGGAACATCAATCAAATAAAAGCTATTATTAACTCCATAAAAATTTAGTGTTTGTGTTTTCCCTGGTTTAGAAGAAGTATGTGCCAAATTTTTACGAGATAATAAACAATTGATAAAGCTACTTTTTCCAACATTACTTCTTCCTACAAGTAAAAACTCTGGTTTTCCATCATCAGGATATTGACTTCTTCTAGTAGCAATAACCTCTAAATTTGCATCTTTAATTTCCATCTTATTTCCCCTCACTTATACCTTCAGTATAATAACCTAATTCAAAATCCAATTCTTCCATAACAGCCAATGCTTCTTCTAGAGTTTTTGTCTTTACTCCAGAAGCAAACTTATGCCCACCACCATGATATTTTTCAGCAATTTTATTAATCTCTGGTCCTCTGGAACGAATTGAAACACGATACTGATTATTTTTCACATCTTCCGTAATAGTAGCCCAAACATAAATTTCCTGAATAAAATTATAATTATTCACCATATTGCCAGCCGAAGCACTATCAACATTAAGCTCATGAATGACATCATCGCGAATGACAATATAACCCAAATGATTATCTGTAACCACCATATTAGAAGAAATATAGCCTTCCAAACGAATTTCACTCAAAGGCCTCATATATAGCTTTTTATATGCCTTTGACAATTCAAATGGATATTTTCTTAAATAATCAGAAATCAAAGAAAAAGTATCAGCTGTAGCACTATCAAACAAAAAACGATTCGAATCAGACACCAATCCGATATATAACAATTCAGCAATAGCAGAATTGCATTTTAATTCAGTTTGATTTAAAATTTGCATAATAATTTCACAAGCAGAAGTTTTTGTATCTTCAATAATCTCCAAATCGCAAAACTTTTCAACAAAAGGATGATGATCAATTTTTATAGAATAATCAAAATCTGAAACATTAGCAGAATCAACTCTCTTTTGATCTGGTGTATCACATACAATCAACAAAGCATGTTCCACTTTCTCTACTTTATCTAATTTTCCAATAGACAAAAATTTCGCACTTCCAGTACCAACTGCTGTAACTTTCTTCTCTGGAAAAGTTAATAAAATGGAATCTCTCAACGCTAATTGACTACACAAAGCATCAGGATCTACACCAATATGTCTCACAATAACGATCTTATCATATTCCTTAATTTTCTTTATTAATTCATTATACATTATACATTTCCTATCTATTTATAAACTTCAATGTTTCTCTAGCAATCATTAATTCTTCATTTGTTGGAATAACATAAACATCAATAGAAGAATCTGTAGTATTTAACTGAACAAAATCACCTCTAATGTTATTCGCATCTAAATCAATCTTAACACCTAAACAAGCCAATTTTTCACATATTTCACGTCGTATAGGAACATTGTTTTCTCCAACACCAGCTGTAAACACAATAGCATCTACTCCTTCTAGTAAAACATAATATTGAGCAATATAATCCACAATACGTCGAACATACTTGTTTTTTGCAAGAATTGCCTTAGGATTCCCTTCTTCACACTGAGAGACTAAATCTCTTAAATCACTACTATACTCACTTAATCCCAAAACACCACTATTCCGATTTAAATCATCAACAATTTCACTAGCATTTTTTCCTTCTTTTTCCATAACAAAAGGAATAATAGAAGGATCCACATCTCCACTGCGAGTTCCCATCATAATTCCAGCTAAAGGAGTAAATCCCATAGAAGTATCAACTACTTTCATATCTTTAATAGCTGTAACAGAGCCACCATTTCCAATATGACAACTAATTAATTTAAAATCATCACGTCCTAAGACTCTTTTAACCTCATTCGCAATATACTGATGACTTGTTCCATGAAAGCCATATTTACGTACTCCATAATCTTGATACCAACGATAGGGAACTGGATAAAGATATGTCTCTTCTGCCATAGTCTGATGATAAGCCGTATCAAAAACAGCTACTTGAACAACATCTGGTAATACTTCTGAAAATGCCTCAATTCCTGCCAAATTAGCCTTCATATGTAGAGGACCTAAGTCAACCAATTCTTCTAATTTTTTCAAAACATCATTATTTATTCGAACACTCTCAGAAAAAACATCCTTTCCATGTAAAATACGATGTCCTACAGCATCAATTTCATCAAAAGATTCAACAATCTTTAGAGTAACAAATTTATCTAATAAAATCTGAACCGCAACATCATGATTCTCAATTTCAACCTCTTCACTAATTCTTTCTCCTTGATAATGAATACTATAGCAAGAACCCTCTATACCAATTCTTTCAATAGAGCCACTCGCAATAACATTTTCTTTTTCCATTTCAAAAAAAGAAAATTTAAGTGAACTACTTCCAGAGTTAATAGATAAAACTTTCATATGACTCCCTCTTTCTACAACTATCAATATTATACTATAATATGTCCAAAAAAAAAAGAAGAAGAGTTTTTTATCTTCTTAACTGATATCCACAAAATCCACAATAGTTCGCTCCATGAGCTGACTTACCACAAATAGGACAAAAATTAGGCACTGGAAAAGTGTTTGAAGGACCTGTATTTGGTACTGAAGATTGTTGTATAGCAGCTTGTTGAATAGCCGTCTGATTAATCTGCATAGTATTCATAGAAACAGTTCCCTGCATATAAGTAATATTACCTTGTTGAATATTTTGTGTAACATTATGCTGTATTTTAGAAATTTTATCAACAATTACAAAAGCAATTGCATACATAACAATAAGGAAAGTAAAAAAGAATACTAGATAATAATTAGCAGTACTTTCAGAAACATCGACATAAAGCAAAATAGCATCATAAAAAGAATGAACTAGTACAGGAACAAATAAACTAAACAAAAGATTTTGAGTAGATAAATCATGATTTTGATTAATATGATTAACCTTAGCCTTAGAAAGAAAGCACCCCATAAACACAGCGAAACACATATGACCAGGAACAGCTGTAATAGCCCTTAAAATAGCTGTTTGAAGCCCAAACAGAAAGGTATACTCTATATTTTCAATACAAGCAAATCCTAATGAAACAAAAACAGAATAAACAATAATATCATAAATTTCATCAAACTCTTGATTATCATATCCAATTTTTTTAACAACAAGCCATTTAAATCCTTCTTCAACTAATCCAATTGAAATAAAAGTATTAATAAATAATGTAAGAAAATCATAAACCTCTTGAGTAGGAAAAAAATTTCTTAATGTCAACTCAAAAAAAAGAATCGGAATAACAGTTAAACATCCAAAACCAAATAGTTTTTGTAATAACTCCTTAGGTTCTTTATGAATATCTTTCTTATAAATAAAATAACATAAAACTGCAACAGGAAGTAGCGCAGCCACCAATAATATTTCCATATAATCCTCTCCTACTTATACTCTCATTATACAGATACAAAAATAAAAAAAACAATAAAAAAAAGAGAAATCATATTCTCTTTACAGTTTACTGACAATCTCATAAGTATCTTTAATAATCATTAATTCCTCATTTGTTGGTACAACCCAAACAGGAACTTTTGATGTTTTAGAACTAATAAGACCTTCTTGCTTGTCTCGATATCCAGCAATTCCATCATTTAGTTTTGCATCAATTTTAATTCCTAAACAAGCAACTCTTTTTAGAATTTCAGAACGTGCTTCAATTCCGTTTTCTCCTACTCCTGCAGTAAAGACAATAGCATCTACTTTTCCTTCCAATTCAACATAATAATCAGCGATATATTTTGCTACACGATCATTATACATATTTAATGCTAAAGTAGCTCTCTCATCTCCACTAGCTGCAGCATTTTCAACATCACGACTATCACTAAAACCAGATATTCCAAGTAAACCACTCTTTTTATTTAAATCATCTGTAATATCTCCAATACTCTTTCCAGATTCTTTACAAACATACTCTAAAATAGAAGGATCAATTGCACCACTACGAGTTCCCATCATTAATCCATCAAGTGGAGTAAGTCCCATTGTCGTATCAAAACATTTACCATCTTTAATAGCACTAATACTAGCCCCACTTCCAATATGGCATATAATTAAATTAACATCATCTTTTCCTAACTTTTCTTTCATAACAGTTGTAATATATTTATGACTAGTACCATGAAAACCATATTTACGAACGCTATATTTTAAATACCATTCATAAGGTACTGGAAACATATATTTTTCTTTAGGCATTGTTTGATGAAAAGCAGTATCATAAACAGCAACCATAGGAACTTTAGGTAATACCTCACGTAAAGCTTCAATTCCAGCTAAATTACCCGGATGATGAAGAGGTCCTAATTTTGTTAATTCACGAATATCTTCAATCACTTCATCCGTAATAATAACAGAATCACTATATTTTTCTCCTCCATGTAAAACTCTATGTCCTACACCTTTTATTTCATCAAAAGACTGAACTGCTTTATGCTCAATTAATTCATCTAATAATACTTGAACAGCTTCTTGGTGATTCTTTAAGTGTTTCGCTCCTTTAATCTTCTCTCCATTAACCTTTGTATTCCAAAAACTATCTTCCAATCCAATCTTTTCAATATATCCACTAATTAAAACTTTTTCTTCAGGCATTTCAAACAATTGAAATTTTAAAGAACTACTACCTGCATTTACACATAAAAACTTCATAAATTACTTCCTTTCTAAATCTAAACATATATTATCAAACAAATAAAAAGATTTCAAGCAGAATACAAAAGAAAGGAATAGAAAGAATCTATTCCTTAAAATTATTTACTTGATTTATTATTTTGTTTTCTACTTCTACTTTTTGCTTTAGATTTTGACTGATTCGAACTAGAAGTAGATTGAGTCATTCCATTTTCTACTAGTCTTTTAGTAATTTCTCCACCAACTCTACCATTGGCACGACTACTAGCATCAGGACCTAAATTAACACCGAATTCATTTGCAATCTCATACTTCATCTTATCAATTGAATTCTTAGATCCAGGAACACGTACTTTCATTGAAGCAGTATTTTTCTTTCTAGGCATTTTTTCACCTCCTATACATTTATAGGTTGTGAAAAAAATACTTTTTCATACAATTTTTATAAAAAATCTTGAAATTCTTTTTCCATCTCACTAGAAATGGATATAGTAGTTATAGACTCTACAGCATCATCTATCATCATTTGATAAGAAAATTTACCCTCTTCTTCCTCGCAAATCTCTAGTTTAGGATTAATAACAGGATGTTTTGGGACAAATACAGTACAGCAATCTTCAAATGGTAAAATACTAATATCATAAGTATCTATCTTTCTAGCAATGTCAATGATTTCTAATTTATCTAGACAAGCAACTGGTCGAATAACAGGTTGATTCGTAACTTCATTAATAACAGACATACTAGTTAATGTTTGAGAAGCTACTTGACCAATACTTTCTCCATTCACAATAGCTAATCCATGATATTTAACTGCCAACTGATCCATAATACGATACATCATGCGACGCATAATGGTAATACAATAATCTTCTCTACAGTTTTTATAAATCTGTTCTTGAATAGGAGTAAAATTAACGATATGTAAAGAAATAGAATCCGTATATTGAGCTAACTTCTTACACAAGTCTATTACTTTATTACGGGCTTCTATACTAGTATGAGGAATTGCTTCAAAATATACAGCATCTAAAACAACTCCACGCTTCATAGCTAAATATCCTGCTACAGGAGAATCAATTCCACCAGAAAGCATTAATAAAGCTTTTGGCTGTGTCCCAACAGGATATCCTCCACATCCAGAAAAACTTTCATAGTAAATAAATGTTTCTTGATCGCGAATCTCAACTTTAATCCATAAATCAGGATGATGAACATCAACTTTAATATTAGGTATATTTTTTAATAATAAACCACCAAGTACTCGATTATAATCCATAGTATGAATTGGAAAACTCTTATTACTTCTCTTTACTTCTATCTTAAAGGTTGAAAAAGAACAAGTACGAATTAAATCTAAAAGCTTACTTTGAATAGATTCATCAACAGACTCTACTATTGTTGCTACATGATAAGTATGAATACCAAATACTTTATCAATACTATTTTTTATATTTTCAAAATCTTTCTCTAAAAATTCTATATACATTCTAGCCCTATCTTTATGAATCTTTACATCATAAGAAGATAATTTCTTTTGTATATTATGATACAAGGTATTAATAAAAAAATTCCGATTTCCCTTCTTAGTAGATAATTCCCCATATTTAATTAAAATTACTTTATCCATACTATTTCACCACCACGCATATTTTATCATAATTAAAAGAAAAAAGACAACTTTTGTTGTCCTGTTATTTCTGATATTCATTCTTTTCACGATAAAAAGTTTTAGCAACCACTTTACAGTCTTCTACTGTATCAGCATAATAGTGTCCTGTTCCATAATCTTGATTAATGCGATATACAAAGTATAATTCTTCATAATATTCAGGATATTTTTCTTTACCATTTTCAATACAATTATATAACGTCTTTTGATCATTGCTTTTATCACTCTTTTTCTCTTCCCAATCAGACACTTTATATAACTTTAATTTTTCTCCTCCAGCAAAAGTAGCACGATCAATTAAATATTCCCCACATTTTAATGTTGTGGTAGCAGTACCATTTATCATTTCAACAAAAGACTCTGAAACAGAACAATTTCCTCTACCGATAGGATTTTTAATTTCTTTAATTAACTTTTCATCAATAACTTCTCCCAAATATACAAAATTTGTATTATGAAATGTATCATTATTTGTCGCAACTGCACTAGAAAATTTAACAGCATCATTCTTCATCGTCTTCATTCCTTCTTCAGGAGACTGTTTAATTACTCCATACAATAAAAATGTTCCTACTATCATTAATAATACAATGACAGTTAAAACTTCGAATTTTCCAAAACCTTTACTATTTTTCATATACACTCATCAACTTTCTGTAAATATTTTCATCAACAATAGAAGTAACTTTAATAGAAATATCTAAAGAATCTTTATAGTTCCCATTATAGAAATACTTCTCTGCATCCTGTAAACCTTTATCAACCTCTTCATATTTATCACGATATCGATTTCCATAAACAATAGCCATCTCTGCAAGTTGAGCAGTACGAATCATATCAATAGTTGTATTATATAATTTTAAAACCAAATCTCTTGCTGTATCTACTCGAGTATTTAAAGTCTTAATTACTATAGGTTTTCTAGATAATTCCTTTATTACTTCACCGATTGCTTCATTTGCTTCACTTAATTGCACAAAGTAATTGTCACTAATAACTGGCAGTTTATAGCTTCTCATTTTATCTTTACAAACTTTTAAGAACTGTTGAATCTCTTCTAACTGTTCACGTGCTCTTACTTCATCATCATACATATTACCCAGAGACTTTAAAGCTTGATCAAAATCATCTTCCATTACTGTTAATCGATTAGACAACGCTTCTACTTCTTCATTTAACATAGAATAAGGACTAGACTTATTCTCGTCTTTAGATATCATTATTTTATAATCATCATTAATCACTACTAAAGTCTTATTAACCTCATGAATAATATTAATATCCTCATCATTTAAATCATACATATTCTTAATATCATCCAATTGTTGATAAACATCTTGAACCAATTCATTGGTCTTTTCTAATCGTTTTTGAAAATCAACTACTGTTTCCTCATAAACTTTTCGAGATAATCGTTCTTTTTCAAAATCAACAAACAAAGAATCATAATACTCTAACATTGTTTTTAAATCAAACATAGAACTTTCTAGGTTTAACACTCGAGCTCGATCCATAATTTTATCAATATTTTTCTTTGATTCTTCAATATTATAATCAATATTTAAATAATCCAAAACATATCCATCACGAATCATATCTTGATTGGTAAGTTCAACTTCTCTCATACGATTTGGAATTACTTGATTAGCCATTAAAAGAATATCAGGTAACTCACTAATAATAATCTCCATATGTTCAATCATAGTATCAAGTGCTTTACAAATATGAACAACTTCATTATATTCATTAGCTTCCATAACCTTTTCAAAATCTAAAAAAGTTCTTTCTATATTTTCCAGTTGCATCTCTACTGCTTCTTGAAGTTCTCCATATAATTCTCTATGGTCTTGGAATTCTTTATTTAATGTACGATATTTCGTTTTTAATTTAATAACAATAGCTCGATATTTTTCTTCACTCAAAGTAATGTCTTTAATTTCTTCTAGTAAGTGTTCAGCTGCTTCTCTTACTTTATAAATCTCAATTTCAACATCTGCAATACGATAACCACAAGATTTATAATCTCTTTTTTCTACATAAACATCTAAGTCAATTAACATATCATCAATTAAAGTTAAACGTTTTTCCTTAATTTCTGTAAATTTTTCTTGCCACTTAGTGTATTTTTCTTCCATTCGATCATTCTTGATAATTGGTTCTACCTTTGATAATTCTAGTAAAACCGGAGTAGAAGCCACTTGATTTCGTTGTACCTCAAGATTTTTTACCTTACTTCGATAATAACGCATTTCAGCTTTTTTGACTATGTGAAGTATCGCAATGACAATAATCAACGCAATAACAAAAGCAGAACCTATAATTAAAAATTGACCTTGCATAACTTCACCTCAATTCTATCACCACTATTTTACCACAAGATATCAACATTTTTCTACAAATTCAAAAAATATTATAATTTTTTCTTCTGAAATGACAACATTCCCTAAGAATTCCTTGACATATCAACACTTTTAACATATAATTAAAAATGCAAATTCCTTGAAACAGCGAATTTAGAATATTTCAAAGTGTTTATTTAAAGTTTAAGTAACTATTGCTGTTTACGCGAAAGAACCCGATAAACTCCCTGAAATATGGCTAAAAAGAAATTTGTAATAAAAAGAAAGGAGAAGAAAAATGGCAAGATATACTGGACCAAGTTACAAAAAAGCTCGTCGTGTAGGTTTTTCTATTAGTGAAACTGGAAAAGAATTAGCACGTCGTCCATATCGTCCTGGTCAACATGGAAATGATCGTCGTGGAAAAGAATCTGACTATGGAACACAATTAAAAGAGAAACAAAAAGTTCGTTTTATGTATGGTGTCAATGAAAGACAATTTAAAAAGACTTTCAATGAAGCTGCAAAAATGAAGGGTGTTCATGGTACAAATTTCTTACAATTACTAGAATCTAGATTAGATAATATAGTATATCGTATTGGATTTTCATCAACTCGTCGTGGAGCAAGACAATTAGTAAACCATGGACATGTAACAGTTAATGGTAAGAAAGTAGACATTCCATCTTACAGAGTAAAACCAGGTGATGTTATTTCTTTAAAAGAAAAAGACAGAAACCTAAAAGTAGTTGCTGAAGCTCTACAAAAAGTTACAAAACGTGTTGAATTCATTACTTACGATGAAGGAAAAATGGAAGCTACATTCGTTAGATTACCAGAAAGAAATGAACTTAATGCTGATATTAATGAGGCATTAATCGTTGAATTCTATAACAAATAAAAAGTTCTATCAAGAACTTTTTTTCTTTTGATATTCAAATTCTTCACATTGACAATTATCAATAAATCCATCCAATAAATTTCCTTTTAATTCAGTACCTTGTATTAAATGACGAATCGCACGATAAGGGACACTATGTGTAACAACAATTACAGTATCATTTTCATGATGTTCTAAAATATCATTCAAAAATTCACTGCATCTCATAAAAACATCCTGTATAGGCTCAACATGAAACTTATCCCAGTTCAAATCATAATCCCAAAAACGATATGCATTATATTCTTGTTTATTCTTTCCTTCTAAATACCCCATCTCACGATCAATTAATCTTTGATCAGAAATCATTTCTACTCGTTCTCCAATCAAAATCATCGCTGTTTCTACACATCGAACAAGAGGAGACATATAACAAGCATCGATTTTTTTATCATTAAGTTTTGATTTTAAACGTTTACATTGTCTTCTACCACCATCATTTAATAAATCATTTTTTCTACCTTGAATATGACATAAAAAATTTTCTTCTGTCTCACCGTGTCTTACTAAAATAATTTTCACGATTCAACCCCCAATATCTTCAAAGCATCACTATAACGAATAAATTTACTTAAATAACTACCATCTTCATAAGAAGAATATCCAACAACCAAATACTCTCCATGAATTAAGTGTAAATCTGTAAAAAAATCATCTCTTTCATCACCATATGTAATAACAGATATTTTTTCCAATGATGAATTATATTTTCCAATAATACCATCATAGGTATAAGTATCAGTTCTATGTCTAGTAGACTTTTTATTCTTCTCAATCACTCCAATGATAACTAAATTATAATCTGAATCAACAATCATCTTATGAAAACGAGTAGATCCAGTATTCTTATAAATAACTTGATTTTGCTGAATACAACTCAAATCATATTCAACAATTAAAGCATTAGTATCATCTACATTTGTATGACTAGCACCGCTAACATACAAATGATTATCTAATAATACAATTCCACTAAAACCAATATCATCAGTATACTGATACTCATTATGTGTAATAAACTCTCCATTCATAGTATATTGACAAATAATTCCTAAATTACCCTCGTCCAGACCAACCGTATAAATAGATTCTCCGACTACAAGCAAATCATTAAATACAGCAGTCTTGTTACTCCCATAATGAACAGTCCATAACAAATTACCTTCTTTATCATATTTTAATAAAATTGCTCCTCCCACTTTACTACCTACTCTAGTATTTTGATAAATACTCTGTCCAGTAACCAAATAACCATCAGAAACAGAAAGAATACTAGTAAACTTAGAATTATCTAGCAATTTAAAATCTTTAGAAAAAATAATTTCTCCCGCAGAATCATATTTTACAATCAAAGCTCTTCTTACCGAATCATCATGCTCCTTTTTTGTTTTTTCATAACTCCCCACTGCAACAATAGAATCACCATCTAATAAAACACCAAAATAAGCACTATTGTAGCCAACATTATATACTTTTTCAAAAGTCTTCTCTCTTTTGGAATTATATTTTGATATCTTAGCCTTCTCATAATAGTAATCATTATCATTATTACTACCCACTGTAACATAGAAGTTTTCAGCACTAGCAACTGCATTAATACCATCAAAATACAAGGACAAAGAATGATGAAATAAAACAGAGTATCCAACATAAAGAAGTTCTAAAAATAAAATAAAGATTAATACAAAAGATATTTTCTTTAACCTGATAATCATCCTCTTATTAGACATTTTATTTTTTCTTTTCATTTTCACCCTCCTTATCTATTTTCATTGTAACAAAAGAGCAAACTTTTTTCTACCCAAAAAAAACAAATAAATTATAAAATAACTTATTTGTTTAAAACTATTTGGTTTTAACTTTAGCCTCTTCCTGCATATCAGAATAATGTACTCTTCTAACTAGCACATCATCATACTCTGAATAATAAATATTTTCCAAAAAGAAATCTATCATTTTTTTATATTTACCTATAAATAAATTCATTTTATCAGAAGATAATTCTGAATCTTGATTTTTCCATTTTTGAATTGCATTTTGAATTTGACTAAAAAGTTGTTCAACATAAGATAAATCTATATTTTCTCTTTCAAACACTCTAGATAAAGAACGATACCATATATCAGAATCTATAACATGAGAATTCTCTTCAGACAAAACAGCATAAGAATAATAATAAGGTGCATATTCTTTCAAATTAGAATAATCAAAGTTTAACTTCATCAATTCATCCGTTACCATTAAATATTCTATAATTGCTAATTTTTGTTCTTCACTTAATTCTTGATACTTTTGAATAGTTTCGAATTCAACAGTAGCATCTTGAATCATTTTATTAATTTTAAAAATATTTCTTTGAACATCTTCTAATCTTCTAAGTTTAGCATCTTTATAAAATGGAAATTTAAGACTTTTTTCTACATCAGCCTTTTCTAATAACATACCTCCTAACTGTTCTTTTAATTCTCTTATCTTAATAGCAGACTCCCGAAGTCCTTTTTCTCTCTTTTCAATAGAATCATCACTCTTTTTTAAGTTAGAAAAAATATCACTATCATACGAATAAAACTCTGAAAGATGTAATCCATTAAAAGAATCAAATACTTCCAATACACTAGAGTCATCAACAGATAAATCAGTAATATCTCTACTATCACCTAAATGAACATTTAGTGAATGTAATTTCTCTTCCAAATCTCTTAAACGAACAAAATATTCATAAAATTTACTTTTAATATTATTAATATTTTTGTCATATTTGGCTTTTTCTCTTTGATAATCTTCTTCTAATATTTCCTCTCCACAAGAATATAACTTTTTAAAGAAATCAGACAATTCAAAAGAATCACCATCAACTATTTCCTTTATTAAATAATGAGCATCTGTATATACAGGCTTTGTAACCTTTCTATTATGTCTACCATAATAATCATAATCATCATCATAATAACTACTAGAACGACTACTAGAATATAGCGAAGATGATGCTAAAGTATGGAATGCACTACCCATACCCATATTTTTCCCTCCTTGGTTTTATATTATGAAGTCTAAAAAAACAAGACTTCATGTTTTTTCATGAAAGTCTTGCCCAAATAATTACTATTTTTATGATACAGAATAAACGTGTTGTTGTATCATAACATTTAAGGACTACTCCCTCTCAATAACCGTATTATAACATAGTTTACTAAGATTTTCAACTATTCATATATCCCAATAAAATACTTTTTCTTTCCACGACGAATAACGATATACTTAGACTCAATACATTCCTCTTTTGTAACAACAAAATCATTATCCGTAATTTTAGTGCCGTTTAAAGTAATAGAAGAATTGCCAATAAACTCACGAGCCTCTCTCTTACTAGAGCATACTTTTCCATAAACAAGTAAATCAACAATATTCATATCCTCATGAATAGTAAATGGAGTAAGCCCCTTAAAAGCAACCTCAACATCCTTCTTCTTAAAATTCTTAATATCCCCACTAAATAAAGACTCACTAATCTTAACAGCTTCTAAATAACTCTTCTCTCCATGTAAATCTGTAATAATCTCACGAGCCAATGCTTTATGAGCTTCACGAAGTTCTGGATGATTTTTATTTTTCTTTTCAAGCTCGTTTATCTCATCAACACTTAAGAAAGTAAAGATTTTTAAGTATGGAATAACCATTTCATCATCAACATTAATTAAGTATTGATATAATTCATAAGAAGATGTTTTTTCTTCATCTAACCACAAAGCATTTCCTTCACTTTTACCAAACTTATTCCCATACTTATCCAATACAAGAGGCATCGTAAATCCATACGCAACATCACCAGTTAATTTACGAATCAAATCAATTCCTGTTGTAATATTTCCCCATTGATCAGAACCTGCTGCTTGTAATGAACAACCCTTATGCTGATGTAACCACAAATAGTCATACCCTTGTATTAAAGTATAAGAAAACTCCGCAAAAGTAATACCTGTCTCTAATCTTCTACGAATAATATCTTTATCTAACATATAATTAACATTAATATATTTTCCTACATCCCTCAAGAAATCTGTAAAGGAGAATTCCTTCATCCAATCGTTATTATTGACAATTTCAACATCTCCTCCAACAATTTCTTTAACTTGTTTACTTAAACACTTTAAATTATGTTCTACAGCTTCTTTAGAAATAATTTCTCTCTCAGCCGTAGGTCTAGGATCTCCAATTAAACCAGTAGCACCTCCAACTAATAATATTGGATGATGACCAGCTTTTGCTAATCTCTTAGCAGTAACCAAACTAGAGTAATGACCTAAATGCAAACTATCTGCAGTAGGATCTGTTCCCCAATAAAAAGTAAGTTTTTCATTGTTTAATTTATCCTCTAAATCATCTCCTGCTATATCTTTAACCAAACCTCTCCATTGTAATTCTTCAAAAAATGTCATTTTCTTTCCTCCTCTAATTTTAAATTATATATTTCATTCAAATCATAGCCATAATCACGATAGATTCCATCTACATCTCGTGTTGTACAATCTTCTCTTTTATATCCAAGTAATTCTAATACCTGATAGACTTCTTCTTCACTAGAACCTTCTATTTCCAAATAGGTAGGAATCAAAGGCCATGAATCAATATCAATTTCTACTCCATTTAAAGTATATTGAATTCTTCTATTTTCTTGATAACCCTTAGCTTGATATCCTAATTCTTGAAGTATCAAATTACATTTTTCAAAATCATCCACTTCTATTTCCAATTCTTGTGTTCCATCAATTTCAGAAGAAACCAAATTTTTAATCGTTAAAGTAGTTTTCTTTCCATTCGTACGTAGACGAATCCATTTTCCCTCTAGCTTAGGAATAAAATCATAAACGTATCGTCTCTGTAATAAATCCCATTCAAAAACTGCTCCTAACTCTTCCAACTTATGAATGAATTTATCAACATCAATTTCTAATAATCTAACTTCATATTCTGTATGCATAACTTCCTCCAAAGAAAAACGAATCAAACGTCTAAGGACGAATGATTCGCGGTACCACCTTAATTCATGTATAAACATGCACTTAAATGCTTTAACGGGGCATTCCGATTTTTCTCCAAACCTGTAATTCATAAAAATAACTTCTTTTAACTTCCACCTAACGTTAAATCTCTATCAACCATTATTTTTACTACTAATGTTCTTCATCAAAAAATATAACAATAATATACAACACAAATAAAATCTTGTCAAATAACTAGCTACAATGTGAATTAGAAGTTGCTGTAACATCATAATCATTAGTAGGATTATTATTTTTACAAACATAGCCTGCAGTTCTAGTATAAGTTCCTGAATTATGCTTACTGACTCCTCCATCAGTATCAGCTCTATTTTTTTTAATCGTTCCACCGCTTAACTTAAAGGATCCAGTACCAACTCGAATTCCTCCTCCATTGGCTCCTGCAGTGTTACTTGCAATCGTTCCTCCACTCATTACAGTTGTGCCATTAGAACCAATTCCACCACCATTACCAGTAGAAGCAGTATTATTACTAATCGTCCCTCCACTAACTGTTATTTTGGAATTAGAGATACCATATATCCCGCCTCCTGCAGGCGCCGTATTATGATCCACAGTCCCATTTTGTAAAGTTATCTCTCCATATGCCCCAGCATACAATCCGCCACCTCTATAATCACCCGAACCAGTATCAACAGCAGTATTATATGAAATTTTAGCATTAGTTCCATTAATAGTTAGAGTTCCCTTTCTTGTTCCATCCGATGTTCCTTCAGTTGAAATTCCACCACCATTTTGAGCAGTATTATACGAAAAGGTTCCACCTGTTACATTAGTTGTACCCCAGTTTTTCAAAACACCTCCATGCTGTCTAGCAGTATTAGAATTTGCACTACTTCCTCCAAAAGTTCCAGCCGAGATAGTACATGTTCCATAATTATGAATAACACCTCCCGATCCCGATTCTCCACTAGTTCCACCTGCTTTGTTTTTAGTATATGTTCCTCCACTAATATTTAAAGTTGATCCATCTACGGTAAATACAACACCACCATGAAGAGAAGTATTGCCAGAATAAGTTCCTCCTTTTAAACTGGAGGTCCCTCCCGCAACATACAAAAAGCCTCCATTTCCAGCTTGTGCTCCAGTTGTATTACTATTAAACGTTCCAGAATTTATAGTTAAAGTTTTTGTTGAATAAATAGCTCCTCCATTAGAACTAGATGAATTATTACTAATAGTCGTATTTGATATTGTTGTCTCTCCCGTATTATAAATAGCTCCAGCTGCTGAATCTGTACATTGATTATATGTAATAGAACCACCAGTAAGAATTAATTTACCAGCCGATCCAACAGTAAATGCACCACCAGCAGACTTTGAAGTATTTTTATTCGCAGCACTTCCCCCAAAAGTTCCAGCAGAAACATTACAAGTACCATAACAATAAGCTACACCACCAGAACCTGTTGTCGCACTATTTTTAGTATAAGTTCCTCCATTAATCGTTAAAGTTGCATTTGTATTTACACTTATTGCACCACCATGAGGTGCAGAATTACTAGAGAAAGTTCCTGTCTTAATAGTCATAACATTATTATTACGAAGTGCTCCACCTTGCGTAGTAGCAGTATTATTCGTAAACGTTCCATTTTCTATTGTTATCTCTGCCCTATTATTAAAAATTGCTCCACCATAGGTACCTTTATTTCCTGTAAAAGAACCATTAACAACTCTGATACTACCTGTTTCATTAAACACAGCACCTCCATATGATGTAGCACTATTAGAATTAAAAGTTCCAGAGGTAATGGTAGTAGTATCATTATTAAAAATTCCACCTCCACTACCAGCCTGATTAGAAGTAAATATTCCACCATTAATTACTAATTCGTTATTATTTATTATTGCACCTCCATTTGAGGAATTCTTACTGTTTTTTAATGTAGCACTACTACCTATTGTTAAAGAATCATCATTTAATATCATTGCTTGTGTAGAAGTAATATTATTACCATCCAATGTAATTGTATTTAACCCTAATTTTCCATTTTTATTTTTAATAATAGAATTAGTTAGTGCACTTCCTCGAATAATAGAATTGGCAGTACTCGTTGGACAAGACGTATCGCTTTCTTTCGTACAACTAGTTAGTGTGATATTTTTATTATCATCAAAGCTAGTTGTTTCATTATAGGTTATATTATCCATCACATAAATCGTTGAGGTATCTTCTGCCATATTGTAGGCTTTTGTAAGAGTTACATAAGGACTTGCAATACTACCAACTCCAGTAGAATCATTTCCATCTGACTTTACATATAATTTATTAAATTTAACTTGATGAGAATTTGTAAGAGTAATATTATTATAACTATCATCAATAGATGTAGTTAAATATCCAGCACTAGTAAAAGGAACTACAACAGAAGTACTTGTAACATTTACACTACTTCCATTATCTTTCTTGTATGAACAAGTTAATCCATTACTGCAACCATTAGGAAAAGTAATGGTAACATTTCTTGTTCCATTTTCAATAGCAGAATCTTGAAATCTCGTATTAGAAATAAAATTACTTACTACATAAGGATCTTCCATAGTCCCAGTACCACTAGAATACTTTGTTCCTGGTACTAGAGAAATTGCTGGGCGAATGCCATCAGCTTTGTCCATGTGGCTATAAGAGTCGATCCCCATATGACCACCTGTATATACTTTTCTACCAACAGCAATGTTATCAGAAAAAAAGGCAGGTGAAGCGAGCCAATAACGTTTTCCCGTCTTTCGTGCATTATCATTATTTAAAATGTTCATCTCTGGACTTGACATCAATCCTATTTTATAAGTTAATTTTGCTTTATTGTTCGATATACTAAATTGATCAGTTATATTCGTACAACTTAAATCATTTGTAATGCTATATTCTTTAAAAGACATAAAAGCAAAAATACTACCTCCGTTTGGATTCCATGCATTTGTATCTGCATTATTTTGACTTCTATCATTACAGAATATGGTATCTTCTAACTTTTCAGAATAATTTAATAAATACTTCTTATACCAAGAATCTACTCCTGTTTTTATGGTAGAGTTAATAGCATTCACATCATCATTATATAACATTTCATTCACTGCATCAGCAATACTTTTTCCATCTGTTAAATCAACATAAAATACCCAAACATTTGATAAATCATATATATAAGAAACACTAGTACACTCACCTGTATCATTCCAACAAGTATAATGAGCATTATTAATACTTTCTTGATTTGCATTGTCAACAATATTCCAAAAATTAACAGATGTATTATCATCAAGTACATATTTATTTCCATCCCAAGTGTAACTTTTTGCATATTTATAATCATCTGATACCTTAACATAAAGCATATTTGTAGCATAAGTATCAGTTACATACCATAAATCATTACAGGTGTCATTTACAGCATTCCTACATACATATTTATTTTTTACATTACTATAAGAAGTATTCAAGTCGTTACTATTTATTGTTGTTGGACTATTTATGGTATAAGTCCCATTTTCATTATGACGATAGCTATCCCCATATGTATAGGTATAATTTAAATTATTATAAAACTCAGAATTAGTAATATCCCTTACTTGAATTGGATATACAGTATTATACATATATCCTACATAAGATGGAGAATTATATTGTTGATTAAACTGTAATGTTCCAAATTGAGAATAATGGGAATTACCATTGAGTGGTAGTACATTATAGGTTGTTCCACTATTTAATGTATCTACTAGATATAGAGTTGTACAAGTTCCATCTACCGTTGTAGATTTACAGGTATATTCTCCTACTTTTATCTCTCCTGTTGATGTAGTTCCTGATAAGCTAAATACATTATTTGCTTTATCATAAGTATAATCTGTTCCATAATAGTATGTTGTAGATAGACTTTGAGTAGTTCTTTCTGCATACCCTACATGATTCCCTCTGGTATTCAAACACTTTCCATCTTCTACTTCACCATTATAGATCATCTTCACTCCACCAGTATCTGTTGTTCTAATCATTTGCCAACAGTGACCTGCAAAGATAACATTATTCTTATCTAATATTGCTGTTCCATTTGTATCATTACTTCCATACCAATGATATATTTTCTTGGAACCTACTCCTGCCATAGAGTCTTGATGAGCACCGGTATATTCTATAGCAAGACCACTCCCACTTTGAGCTTCTCTTCTTAAAACATCATATAATCTTCTACTATTATATAAGTAAGAGACATCTCCACTCACCATTAAATCTTTTTGTAAAGCTGAATATCCTATTGATATGACAGAAAGAATTCCTGCTATAACAAATAAAAAAATTGTATTTAGTTTTTTTCTTGTCATATCTTTCTCCTATTCTACTTATAATATTATTTTATTTTATTATTTATTATATTTCAATAAAAAATAAGGATTTTACTTCATCCTTATTTTAACTACAATTTGTATTAGATGTAGCCGTTGTATCATAACTATTTGTTGGAGAATTATTTTTACATACATAACCACCACTTTTAGTATATGTACCACCTGATGTTATCGAAATACCTCCATCAGTATTAGCACTATTATGTTTTATTGTGCTACCTGACTGTGTAAGTTTACCAGTTGCAGTAATATGAATTCCGCCACCCTTTCCACTAGAGGCTGTATTATAAGAGATAGTAGCAGAGCCCTTTAATTGAACTGTTCCAGAAATTCCTATACCACCACCATTATTAGTCGTTGCTTTATTATTACGAATAGTTACAGAAGATATTTCACCAGTAGTACCATTCTCATAATGTATTCCTCCTCCAATGGAATAAGCTTCATTATATCTAATAGTTCCGCCTGTAATTTTTGCAGATCCACTATAAACAAAGATGCCTCCTCCACCGCCACTTTCTGTTTTATTTGCAGCTGAAGAACTAGTACCACCAATAGTTCCACCACTCATTTCTAAAGTTTTAGAAGTATAGACTCCCCCTCCACGAACTTTAGCTGTATTAGAAGCAATAGTTCCACCTTTGATTTTTAAAATACCATGATTAAGTATTCCTCCTCCGCTATTAGCAGTAGCCTTATTACTATTTATTTTAGCACTACCAGAAATTGTACAAACATTTTGATGATTATTATCATAATTGATGTAAATTCCTCCGCCACTAGTAGCAGCAGTATTATTAGATATTGTTCCTCCACTAATGTTTAGCTTTCCTCTTTTCGTATTAGATGAAGTATAGGATGAACTATCAGAATCATAAGTAATAATAATTCCTCCACCAGCACCTTCGGCTGTATTACCAGTTATCGTTCCACCACTAATTGTAAAAATTCCAGCTGAAGTAATTATTCCTCCACCATGTCCAGTATATCCATTATTGTCAGTAGAAGTATTATTACTAATTGTGCCACTAGTAATTGTTGTATTACCATAATAAGTAACACCATTTGTGTCTTCATAACTAGTATTATTTATAGCACCACCATATCCAGCAGTATTATTAGAAATAGTTGCTCCCTGAACTTTCAATGTTGAAGCATTTTGAATTCCTCCTCCACCAGTTTGAGAAGTATTACCAGAAATTGTAACAGCACCTAATGTAAGATTTCCCCTATTCATAATAGCACCACCTCCAGCATAACAATCCGATAAAGTACAAGAAGTAGAAGCATTATTACCGTTTAAAGTTCCACCTGTAATAGAGACTGTAGGAACTAAAACATTCGCATCGCTATTAATGTATATCCCAGCACCGTTTCCAGAAGAAGTTGAATTACCAATTGAATTATTATTATTAATATTTCCACCAGTCATTGTTAGAGTACAAGCCATTGCACTATTATAGGTGCATTGAATTCCTCCACCCATTCTAGCAGTATTAGAAGTAATACTTCCTCCACTAATTTTTAAAACACTTGAGGTCCAAATAGCACCACCAGTAACTGGTACCGTATTATTACTAATCGTTCCAGAATTTACATTTACAGTACCTGCAGAAGAATAAATTCCGCCCCCTGAATTGGCTCGATTATTGCTAATCGTTCCACCATTTAAATTAACCGTATCATAATTATAAACTCCGCCTCCATTATTAGAATTTATATTTCGTTTTAAAGTAGTGTCTGAATTAATATTTAAAATTTCACGATTACTAATTAAGGCACTATCAGCTGAAACATTATTACCATCAAACGTAATTTTTTCTAAGTTAAGTGTTCCATATCTATTATAAATAATACAATCTGTATAAGAACTACCTCGAATCAAAGAATAATTACTCGAATAGGTACAAGTACTACCAGACTTTGTACAACTAGTAAGTGTAATATTTTTACTTCTATCAAATGTAGTAAGTTCTGTCGCTGTAAGATTACTCATCACATAAATAGTAGCTGTATCCTCTGTCATATCATAAGCTTTAGTAAGAGTTTTATAAGGAGTAGCTATACTACCATTACCAGAAGTATCATTACCCGATGACGATACATATATTTTATCAAAACGAACTAAATGTGAATTATTAAGAGTTGTCACATCATCACTAACAACAGTATTTAAAGTACCAGCATTAGTAAAATTAACAACCACACTACTACTAGTAACATTAACACTACTACCATTATCCTTCTTATAAGAACAAGTTAAAGTATTACCACATCCACTAGGAAAAGTAATAGTAACATCGCGAGTACTATTAGAAATAGGTCCATCACTAAAATTAGTATTAGAAATATAATCACTAATTATATAAGGATCTGCCATACTACCAGTACCACTTGAATATTTAGTACCAGGAATT
>CAMOGG010000008.1 GCA_946614095.1 uncultured Caryophanales bacterium
TATCATTTTGATCTGAAGTTTTAAGTTTTTTTGTTGCTAAAACATGTGTTTATGTCATATTATACTTAAGTAAAGTAGGTGAGTGAATAGCAATTCCTATATTAATAATATTGATAAAATTAATATTTTTTTATTAAAATATAATAATACTTTAATGGTAATAGATAATATTCTAATATATATTGTTGCAACTTTATATATAATATTAGGAATAAGATCTAAGAAAGAAGTTATACTAAAAGTATCTTTTAGTATTTTCTCGATACTTACTATAATGATTGTGCTTACTTTGATTGTAAATGTTATTGCCGAATTATTTGGCATTTTTGGATAGCATTTTGAAAAATATAATAAAATGTGCTATTATGTATACAGATGAGGGAAACTTCATACAATAAAAAAGGGAACATTTAGTTTTGGTATGTTGAATGTCTACCCAAGTTATATTTGTTTAGACACTCTCAAATGAGTGTCAATTTTTTAATACTATAACCAGTAAGGCTAAGAGTAGTAAAATGAGTGAAATGGCGTGAAGCAACTTGATGTTGTATTCACGCTTTTTCATTCTCTCAAACCTCCTCTCTAGTTAGAAAATATATTGATTTTTAATAGTTTTAAAAATTTTGACCAGTTTTGAATTAATGTCAGTGTTTCTCCTAAGCAGTAGATTACCAGTTCGATTCTAGTCGGAAACGCCATTAAGCAATATAGCTTCAGTATCATAATAATCTGAAGCTTTTTTAATTCAATAAAACATTTTAAATACATAAGCACAAAAATTGACATGTTTTACAGATAAATAATAATTGCAACTTGTAAACAAAAATGAACTTCTATATAATAAAAATAGAATAGAGGAGTGTATATGTATTGTAGTAAGTGTGGTAAAAAGACAGAAGAAAATACGAAATTTTGCAGCAATTGTGGGAATCCTATTATCAATTATCCAACAACTCCTATTCCTACAAATATCAGTATTCCAATTCATAATAATAGTAAAAAAGGAATTCAATGGGATATCAATAAGATATTAGTAATTGCAATAGTATTCGTAGTACTAATAATCACTATTGTAGTAGGAAAGGAATTATTAAAAACAAATAATAGTAGAACAATAATGATTTATATGGTAGGTGCAAATCTAGAAAGCGATAAAGGTCTTGCAACAAGAGATTTAAAAGACTTGGATTATCATCAAATAGCAAATCATAAAGTAAAAGTTCTATTAATGGCAGGAGGAGCTAAAACATGGCAAAATAATTATATTAGTTCAGATGAAACAAGTATATATGAATTGACAGAAAATGGTTTTGTAAAGATTGATCAAAGAAAAAGAAATAGCATGGGAAAAGCAGATAATTTATCTTATTTTCTAAACTACTCCTATCAACACTCTAAAACAAAAAAATATGATTTGCTTTTTTGGAATCATGGTGGAGCAGTGGATGGTAGTGAATATGATGAGTTAACATTTAACAATGATAATATAAAACTTGAAGAATTTAAAACTGCATTAGAAAAAAGTCCTTTTAATAAGAATAATAAATTAGAAGTAGTATCTTTTAGAACTTGTTTGAATGCTACAATAGAAGTTGCTAATGTCTTTAAAGACTATGCAAACTATTTAGTGGCATCTGAAGAGGTAACAATAGGCTCTATTTTCGATTCTGCTTTAAAATTTATAAATGAAATAGAGCCTACTGATAACGCAATTGAGTATGGAAAAAAACAAATTGAAGGTTATAAGTCTTCAGTGACCACTTATTGTAATTATTATCATAGCAAAAGTGAAGAAGAAAACTATTGTGTAGACTTAACATATTCAATGATAGATTTATTAAAAATAGAAAAACTATCCGATTCATTTGATAAATTCAGTAGCGACATAGCTCAAAAATTAACTACAAACTATAATGAATTTGCAAGGATTAGAGCAAACCTCAATCAATATGCAGTAGATGAGCCAGCTTATGATATGATAGATTTATATGATTTTGTATCACATTTTTCAAAATATTCTAATTCTGCCAAACAAGTACTGACAAACATAGAATCTGCCGTAGAATACAATTATAGTAATAATTCTTATTCCCATGGTTTATCTATTTATTATCCATATAATAAAGATTCATTCTTAAATAATTATTATGAGAAAATCTCTGTTTCAGATGAATATACAAAATTTGTAGAACAATTTTATCAATTAAAAACTACAAAAGAAAAAAATAAAAGCTTTGCTTCTTTTCAAGAAAAAAAAGTAAAAGTCAAAGACGTAAAAAAAGAAACTGCTGATTTTGAAATAGAATTAACCGAAGATCAAGTAGAAAACTTTGCAAAAGCACAATATATGGTCTTTGTAGATACAAAAGACGGTTATTATAAACTATTATATATAGGAAATGAAGTTAAACTAGAAAAAAATAAAATAAAAGCAAATGTACAAGGAAAACTTTTAAGATTTGCTGATATAGAATATGATGACATAAGTAATTGGATGACAGTAATAGAAAAAGAAGTAACAGACGATTATATAGAAGTAACCACAATTTCATTTCTACAAAAAGGGATGGCAATACTTGGAGATCCAGCAACAATGACCATTCGAATTGATAAAGATAATCCAAATGGTACAATTAAATCTATTGTTCTTTTAGATAATCAAAAAGATAATTCGAATTCAGATTCTTTAAAACTATTTTCAAATACAGGAGTACGCTTAAATGATTATACATTTATAATCTTTGGAGGTCAAAGCTATAAAATACAAGATGATAGTGGTAAGTTTAATCCTAATTTCTTGCAAAAAAGTAGTGGCACATTTACAGGAAATTATCTGCCAACAAATCAATTTCATTTTATAAAAGAAAACTTTAGTAGTGAATATGATTATTATGCAGTATTTAAAGTAGAAGATATATCAGGACAAGTTTATTATTCTGAAATAACAAAAATGAAATAGGAGGATGTATGAGAAATAAAAAAATAGTAATTGTCTTATTATTCTTTTTACTATTAGTGATGGGAATCATATTCATAATATATTTGATAAAGAATAATAGGATAGAAGTGTTAAATGAACAGGAAGAAAAAGTATTAAAATTTACACTTTCTCCAAATAAAAATTACAAAAAAACTATAAAAGTAATTTCAGATAAAAAAGATAATTATAATATAGTAATAGAAAATCATGAAAGCAAGAAAACTTCTGCTAAACAAATTTACTATCTAAAAGATGATCAAGGCCAATTCATTAAAAAAGGGATTCTTCATCCAAAAGAAAAAAACATAATAGGAACAATTGAATTAGAAAAGAGTCAGGAAAAAACATATACAATTGAAATAAGTGGAATAAACAATAGAAAGAAATGGAAAACAGAAGAAACAATTTCATTAGAAAAAGCACCAGAACAAGAATACTCAACTTTAATGTATGGTTCATATGTAAATGAGAAAATATTACAATTAGCAAATCCAAAAGGATTAGAAAACCACATAGATAAAAACATAGAAAGAATAATAGTAGCAGAAAAGATAAATGAAGAAGAGCAAAAAGATGCTATAGTAGTTTCAAATGAATCTTCAAAATCTGAAATATATATATGGTATAAAGATCATACAGTTTATTTTTATAGTAAATTACCAATACAATTTGGTAAAGATGCAAGTGGAGTATTTTCAAAACTTGAAAATTTAAATGACATTACAGATTTAAAGAAAATAGATACATCTAATACAGAATATTTTTCTCATATGTTTAGTTGGGATAAAAATTTAGTAGTCATTGATTCATTATCATACTGGAATACTTCTAATGCAAAATCTTTTTCATCTTTTTTCTACAATTGTTCTAATTTGATGAATATTACACCAATAGGAGCATTTGATACATCAAAAGTAGAAACAATAGATGGAATGTTTTATAATACTAGAATCAGTGATTTCGAAGTGTTAAAATATTTTGATACAAAAAATGTAAGGAATATGATGCAATTATTTCATGAATCATCTATAGAAGATTTAACTCCATTAAAGAATTGGAATACAGAAAATCTTGAAAATTTAGGTTTTTCATTTGCAACAACAAAAGTAAAAGATTTAAAACCACTAAAAAATTGGAAAACTGATAAACTAACATCAGCAATTTATGCTTTTTCAGAAACTCCAATTGAGTCAACAGAAGGACTTGAAAATTGGAATACTTCAAACATAAAGAAAATGAACAGCATATTTGGTGAGTGTCTTCATCTAAAGAATATAAATGCTTTATCAAATTGGAATACAAAATCATTAGAAGAAATTGATTCATTGTTGTCATATACAGAAATAACATCTTTAAAACCAATAGAAAATTGGAATATGAAAAAGATAATAAAAATGGATAAAGCCTTTTATCAATGCAGAAAACTAAAAGATATTAATGCATTAGCAAATTGGAATATATCAAATATAACATCTTTGAAAGAAGTTTTTACCCTTACAAATATAACAGACATAAGTTCTTTAAGACATTGGGACACTTCGAATGTAGCAAATATGGAAGAATTATTTAGTCATACTAAAATAAAAGATTTAGAAAGTATTAAAGATTGGAATGTTTCTAAAGTAGAGAACTTTAAAGCAATGTTATCAACTACTTTAATTACAGATTTAAATAGTTTGTCGAAATGGGATGTATCGAGTGGAAAGAATTTTGAAGATATGTTTTCAAATATAGCAACTCTGAAAGATGCAAGTGGAATTAATCAATGGAATATAGATAAAGGAGAAAACTTCACACATGTCTTTCATAATACAAATATAAAACCAAATTGGTCTGGAAATTGGGATGAATTTGGTACATATGTCAAGTAATAGTAAAAATATTTGAAAAACTAGAATCTATTGATAAAATATGATAAGATACAATCAGAATAGTAAAGTAAAGAGAGGTATTATATATGTTTTGTAAAAATTGTGGATTTGAATTAACGGGAACAGAAAATGTTTGCCCACAATGTGGTACTCCAGTAAGCAATGAGCAACCAGTTATGATTAATCCAGAAGTTTCAACAATGGTGGAAAGTAATCTAACTCCACCAGTAAATACTCAGCCAGCAATCGAACAATCGACTCCCGGAGTAGGAATAGTTCCAGAACAACAGACTGCAAACACACCGGAGCAACCAGCCATTGCTCCACCTCCTTCTGTTCCACCGGTAGCACCGGTAATGGAGCAACAAACTCCAATGATGGGGGCACAGCCAATGCTACAACAGCCAACTATGGGTGCAGTACCAGAAGGACAACCAATACAACAGCCAGGAGTAGGATCACAAAATCAACAGCCAAACCAGTCACAACAAGGGAAAAAATTAAGCTCAACAACAATTTTATTAATTGCTATTTTAGTCGCTGTAATTATTATTGGTATTATTTTAATTATAGTTTTAGGTCGTGATAAAGAATCCCCAACTACTACAGGTGATAATTCAACAACAATTCCAGATACAGTTGGTACAGTAACAAAAAATACCGTAACATTTGATGGCTATACGTTTACCATTCCAGATGGATATGAAACAGAAGAATCAGATGAAGTAGGACTAGTGATAGCGAACTATGATACTGCATACACCATTCTAATTGATCATTATAATGATTATAATAGTTATAAAACAAAATTAAAATTAAAATATCCAACGATAGCTTCAGATTTAGAAGTCACTTTATCTGGAAGAAAATACTTATTAGTATCTTATAAAAAAGAAAATGGATTATATGAAGGAACGGCTTATGTAACCAATATGAATGATAAAGAATCCGTTATTGGTGCTGTTTTAAAAATAGATGGTTCTCTTCCACCAGAGAGTGATTTTGATGTTTTATCACAAGTAATTGACTCAGCAAAAGAGGGTGGAGATTCTTCTTTCGCAATAGATACTTCTGATAAAAATGAAACATTAGAACTACCAGAACCATCACCAAAAGATATTACATTTAATAAGAATTAAGTAGAAGCTTTTCTTGACAAATAAAAAATAATGTATTATAAGTAAATTAAATTGTTGATTTGGAGTAGTAATTATTCAAATTATATTTAAGAGAGAAATGGTTTGGTGAGACATTTCATATAAGGAATAATGAATGGACCAATGAGAGTTTCCCTGAATGATAGTAGGGGAAAACGGGACTCTTCCGTTATAAGAGAGCATATATGATAGTATATGAAATTAGGTGGCTAAATAAGAATCAAATCTTATCCTATTTTTAGGATAAGATTTTTTTTAAAGAAAAGAGGAGAAAATATGAAAAAACAAAGAATGTTAACTGGATTACAACCAACAGGTGTCATTACATTGGGAAATTATATTGGAGCAATTAAACAAATGGTGGAAAACCAAGATCAGTATGATTCATTTCTATTTGTTGCGGATCTTCATTCCATTACAATACCACAAGACAAAGAAGAATTATCCAAAAAAACAAGAAGCTTGATTGCTTTATACTTAGCATGTGGAATAGATCCAAAGAAAAATACCATTTATATACAATCAGAAAATCCATATCATGCAAATCTATCATGGTTATTAGAATGCAATGCCTATTTTGGTGAAATGTCTAGAATGCATCAATTCAAAGAGAAAAGTAAAAAACATGAAAACTTTACAGTTGGGTTATTTACTTATCCTGTATTAATGGCAGCAGATATATTGTTATACGATACTAATATTGTTCCGGTAGGAATTGATCAAAAACAGCATGTGGAAATTGCTAGAGATATTGCTATTCGTTTTAATAAAAAATATGGAGATACATTTGTAATACCAGAACCAAAAATCAGTGAAAGTGGTACAAAAATAATGGATTTAGTAAATCCAACACAGAAAATGTCCAAATCAGCTGAAAATGAAAAAGGAGTTATTCGAATTCTAGATGATATAAAAGTAGCCAGAAAAAAAATCATGTCTGCAACAACAGATAGTGAAATGGTAATTAAATATGATCCAGAAAACAAACCGGGTATTTCTAATTTAATCAATATATATATTTCTCTAACAGATAAAACAGTAGAAGAAGTAGAAGAAGAGTTTAAAGATTCTAATTATGGAACATTCAAAAAGAAAGTAGCCGATGAAGTAGAAAAACTTTTAACAACAATTCAAACAAAGTATCAAGAAATTCTAAATTCAGAAGAATTAGATAAAATATTAGACGAAGGAAGAGATAAAACAATAGAAATCGCAAAAATAAAGTATCAAGAAGCCAAAGAAAAAATGGGATTTCATCGATAAGAAAAGGCCAATAATATTGGCCTTTTTTATTTTTGATGCGTAATTTTAACATAATTTTCTCCACACCAACAAGAGTCAAATCCAACTTGATAATGTAATTGAAAAGCTGACAATATCATCATAGGAATAATAGAAAAACAAATATAAGAAAGCAGTAATATTCGAACAAATCTAATGAATCGAATACGAAGTTCATTAACTCTTCCAAATATTAGTTGTAATAATCCAATACCAACAAGAATCAATGATAAAAAAGATAGGTATCTAAGAGAAGTAGATAATTTATCATATTGATCAACAATATTAGCATAAATCCCATATAAAGAACGATTGGTAATAGGTAAACTTCCACGAGTAATCAGAACATCAACTTGGTAAGGAATAGAACTAATCTTTTCTAAAGAACAAAAAAATAGAATAATAATTGTAAGAAAAATCAATGATAATATAATCTCTTTTTTTAACGTAGTTTTAGCATTAATAATAGAATTCATATAAATCACCTCATAAAAATTAATTATCAAAATCTAATTTTATAACATTTCTCATCTTAGGAAAAGCATAAAAATAATGATTAGAAGAATTTTCAAATAAAATATAATAATTAGAATCTTTATAAAATAATCCCTCTGCCATAGGTGGCAATTTCTTTTTTTGTATAAGAGTATCATTTGAGAAAATATAATAAGGAACCATTCTCCCTTTATATTCATAAAATCCAGAATAATCTTCTTTGGTAATATCTTCATATACTAATAATTTAGAAGATATTAGGTTAGTAAATGATGTTGTAAAAACAAACTGTCCTTTTTCATTAAAAGTTAATCCTTGTACCATTTTTGGTAAAGATAAAATAAAATCAGGTTTCTCATAATCAAGAGAATGAACATCATCATAACCATATAATAGAGGATTATTATCTTTTACAGGATAAAATGGATTCAAAAAGAAGTCTCCAATCCATAATCGATTATCATGATAAGTACAAAAGTCTCCTCGAATACTTAGTTTTGTATTTTTCTTACTTTGAATATAACCATCTTTAGTATGTAATATTGTATCTAAAGAATATTCATTGACTTCATAGTCACTAGTAATCCAAACAGTAGTATCATCTGTCGCAATCCCACCAACATGATGAAGATTATCACTTTGATCCAATTCCTTTAATTTTAACTTCTTAAGAATTTTACCCGTTTGGAAATCAGTAACATATAACATACTTACTTGATGTTTGGCATTATAAGAAGTTTGTAACACAACATTATAATGTTTAGAATAAGCGAGCCCCTGAGGAACATATTGATTGTTATTTCCTTGTACTGGAATAGAATCTTGATATCTAGAATGATGAATGAGATAAGATATTTCAAAGTGAATTACATCTAAAAACAGAAGAATCAATAACAAAACAACAATCAAAAAAAGATAAAAAACAAACTTTATGAAAAACCGCATAAAAACAGCTCCTTCTACTATACACTATTTTACCATAATTCTTAAAAAAGGAGATGCTTTTTTGTAAATTATCATGTATAATAAAAAAAAAGATAGGAGTAGAGAAATATGATGGAAAATGAAAATAATAACACAGAAGAAGTAACACAAAATACATCACCTGAAGTAAATAATATGGAATCAGGAACTGATAGCAATGTAATTCAATCAAATGAAGTACCACAACAACCAGAAAACACTCAATCAGTAGATACAACACCACAAACAGCAACAATCGATGAGACAAGCCAACAATCAGTAGGAGAAATACCACAAATAGGAAATACAGAGCAGCAACCAGCAACGACACCAATAATAGATTCGGAAGAACAAAAGAAAAAAGGGATTCTTCCAATTATAATAGCTGTAGTAGCAGTGCTAGGCCTTGCAGGATTCCTCCTTGTGCCAAAATTATTAATGTCAAATAAAAAAATTATTGAAAATGAAATTACAACAGTATTTACCGCAGCAAAGAAATCCTTAAAAGAAGGAGAAAAAAACATATTAGACTTTGACTTAGAAAAAGATTCATTAGGAGTCAATGGTACTTTATCAATTGATTCCAATTATAAACAAGATGGAATTGACTTAAGTAAATTAAAAAATTACAAAATAACTTATCAAGGAGCAATTGATAAGAAGTCAAATGAAGCATCTGCTCAACTGGGATTGCTAAAAGATGCAAAAGAACTACTTTCAGCAGATGGATACATTAATGGTAAAAAAGTATTAATTTCATTAGGAGATTTATATGAAAAAGGTATCACAACAGAAATTGATACAGAGATAAAAGAGTTAGATTTTTCAAAAAATGGAAGCATTGAAGATCTTGAAAAGTTAATTGACAAGACAGAAAAGATTGTCAAAGATACAATTAAAGATGATGACATTAAAAAGTCAAAAGAAGAAAAAGAGATTAATGGTAAAAAAGAAAAATATACAAAAATAGAGTATACTATTGATACTAATAAATTATCAAAAGAAGTATTAAAGGCATATCAAGAAGATGAAGAAATTATTAAAATACTAGCAAATTTAACAGAACAAGATGAAAAAGATATTAAAGATACTATTAAAGAAGCAATTGAAGAATTAGAAAAAGAGGAAGAAGAAAATACAATAATCATAAATACTTACTTAAAAGGATTAGGTAACGAAATAGTTGAGATAGAAATAACAGATACTGATGGAAAAGATAAAATAGTAATTGATAAAGAAAAAAATGTTTATAAGTATTATCTTCAAGCAGATGGTGAGAAAGTATTAAATGGAGAATACAATGATAAAGAAGAATCATTTACTTTAGAAAGTGACGAAGGAATCTCTTTAAAAATCACTACAGAAAAAGACACAAGAAAAATATCATTTGATTACAAAATGGGAACAGAATCAGTATCAATTAATGCAACAGTAACGAATAAAGTTACAAGTTCAAATCAAGAATCAAATATGGTTATTGATGTAGTATATAACAGTGGAGATGAAAAGATTACTGCAACGATTAAAAATGATATGACTATTACAAAAAATCAAAAGGTAGAAAAAGTTAATAAATCACAAACTGTTGATATAGATGATATGACAGATGCTGATATGGATAAAATCACAAATGCAGCCTATGAAAAGTTAGAAGATTTAATAAAAGATATTATGCCAAGTTTGGTAGAAGACGGAACGTCTTTTCGAAAAATAATGGATTAAAAAAGAAAGAGAAGGTAGAAAACTTTCTCTTCTTTTTGATATAATAGAAGTGGTGATGAAAATGAAAACATGTTTAGTCCTAGAAGGAGGTGCATTAAGAGGAATCTATACAGCGGGAGTATTAGATGAGCTACAGAAAGAAGATATTAAGATAGATGCAATAATAGGAGTATCTATGGGTTCTCTTATTGGAATAAACTATGTATCAAAACAACCAGGAAGAACAATTCGATATATTTTAAAGTATTGTAAAGATAAGAGATTCATGGGATTATATTCCCTATTAACAACAGGAAATATTGCTAATAAAGAATTTGGCTATTATGAAATTCCAAATAAACTCGATAAGTTTGATTTTGATACTTATAAAAAATCAAATATGAAATATTATTGTACAGTTACTAATGTTGAAACTGGAAAAGCAGAATATATTGAAATTAAAGATGCTAAGAAAGAAGTAGAATATCTAAGAGCAGGGAGTTCTATGCCAGGAGTATCCAAACTAGTAGAAATCAATCATAAAAAATATTTAGATGGAGGAATGTCAGACTCCATTCCAGTAAAGAAAGCCCAAGAATTAGGATATGATAAAATAATAGTTGTAACAACAAGACCAATAGAATATCGAAAAAGAAATTCAAAATTAAAAACTCTATCAAGAATCTATCGAAAGTATCCAAACTTTGTAAAAACAATTTCAACAAGAAATGAAAATTATAATAAGACAGTAGAAGAAATTATAAAGTTAGAAAAAGAAGAAAAAGTATTTGTAATTCGTCCTAGTAAAAAAATCCCTATTAAGAGAGTAGAAAAAAATCCTGACCGTATAAAAGAACAATATAACCTAGGCAGAGAAGATTTTCAAATGAAAAAAGAAAAATTAAAAGAATATTTACAAAAGAAAGAAGGAAAGAAAAAATGAAAAAATTTTATGTAGAAGATGAAGTGTTTCAAATATTACCAAACTTAAACGTAGGAGTATTAGTATTAAAAAATGTGAATGAAAATAAAAAATTAGAAGAAAAAGAAGCAAAAGAGATTAAAGATATTTTAGATACAGCAAATCAAAAAGCAAAAAGATTTTTAACAAGTGATACTATATCAGAAAATGAAGTAGTAAAAGTATGGAGAGAAGCTTATTCTTCTTTTCCAACAAAGAAAGGAGCAAGATGTTCCCTAGAAAACTTATTAAAAAGAGTATTACATGATAATCCGGTTGGAACAATTTTGCCATCAGTAGATATTACGAATGCCATATCTTTAGAATATGCCTTTCCAATTGGAGCAGAGGATTTAGATAAAATTGATGGAGATATTCGTTTAGGAATCATGAATGGGGATGAGAAATTCTTACCAATTGGAAAAGACAAAGAAGAACCACCTCTAAAAGGAGAAATCGCTTATAGAGATGATTATGGAGCAGTATGTCGCTGTCTAAATTGGCGAGATGGAGTTCGTACAGAAATAACAGATGAAACGAGTTATGAATTTATCGCAATGGAATGCTTAGAACCAAATCGATTAGAAGAATTAAAAGATGCTCTAGACCAACTAGAACAATTAATGTGTAAATATCTTGATGCCGAAACAGTAACAAACACAATTCTTACAAAAGAAAATAATTCAGTAGAGATTTAAGTGTCAAGTAGAATAATCAAATATTGCGAAAAGAAAGACACTGTGATACGATTAAATATAGAGGAGTGGTAGTGTGAAAAAGAAAAATAATACTGCAACAATCTTTATTATTATTGGGGTAGTTATAGGAATACATCTATTGTTCTCACTAGGAAGATCTGCAGCTGACATAGTAGGTTCTGCATTTTCTGATAAAGAATTAAATATTCTTTCATCAAATGATAATAAAGACTTAGAAAGTAATATCAAAAAATATGCTCAAAAAGAGGGATTTAAAACAAAATTTACCTATATGGGAGACTTAGAAATAGTAGAGGAATTAAATGCTAATTCAGGCGCATATGATGCTGTATGGATTTCAAATTCCTTATGGCTATACATGTTAAATGATTCTCATCTTACAAGTGAATCAAAAAGTATTAGTATCAGTCCAGTCGTTATGGGAATTCAAATGTCAAAAGCAAAGAGTTTAGGATTGGTAGGAAAATCAGTAACAAATGTTGATATTTTAAATCTAATCAAAAACAAACAAATAAAATATGTTATGAGTTCTGTAACTCAAACCAATGATGGAGCAAGTTCCTATTTAGGATTTTTAAACGCCCTAGCAGGAAGCCCAGAAGTCTTAAAAGAAGAAATGTTAGATAATCCAGAACTAATTACGAATTTAAAGGAACTATTTAAAGGAGTAGAAAGAGTATCAGGAGATCAAGATTTCCTAGAGACCATGTTTGTGAATGGTGATGACTATGAAGCAGTGATTGCGAGTGAATCTTCCTTAATTAATATCAATAAAAAATTAAAAGATAATAATAAAGAAGAATTATATTTAATATATCCAATTGATGGAGTACCAATTAATGATTCTACATTAGCTTTTATTGATCACTATGAACAACCTAAGAAGAAGGAAAACTATTTAAAATTACAAAAGTACTTAAGAAGTAAAGAAGGTCAAAACGAGCTAAAGACATTAGGAAGAAGAACTTGGTATGGAGGAATCTCTTCCAATGAAGATGAACAAATCTTTAATCAATACTGGGGAATTCATACAGAAAAATATTTAACGGGAACCAAATTTCCTTCAAAAAAAGTAATTACAAAAGCAATTGATTTATACATTGAACAATTAAGAAAACCATCTCATACAGTATTTTGTCTAGATTATTCAGGAAGTATGTATGGAGGTGGACGAGAAGAATTAGTAGAAGCAATGGAATATATATTAGATAGAGAACAAGCAAAAACAGCGAATCTTCAATTCTCGAAAGTTGATAAAATTACAGTATTACCATTTGAAACATATGTAAAACCATCCATTATAACAGAAAATGGAACCGATACTCAAAATATGATGGACCAAATTAGAGAATTAGAGCCAAGTGGTTCTACAGCACTTTATGATTGTGCTATTGAAGGGTTAAATATCTTAGAAAAAGAATCCAATGATTATACCAAAACAATCATTGCTATGACAGATGGTGAAATAAACGTAGGAAGTTATAATGATTTAAAAACAATATATAAAACATATCAATCAAAAGTACCGATATATAGTATTACATTTGGAAAGGCAAGAGAAGATCAACTAAAAGAAATTGCAAAATTAACAAATGCTAAAGTATTCAATGGAAAAAATGGACTATTAGAAGCCTTCAAAGAAGTGAGGGGGTATAGTTAATGAAGAAGCGGTATATCTATTCTGCTTACTTAGCATCAGCATTCTTCATTATTTTATACGTACTATTGTCCTTTCCACTATGGATTACACTATTAATCACAGCAGTTGTCTATGTAGGTGGAATCTTCTTATTTAAAGAGAAAGACGTAAGAAAATATGATCCAAATACCATGATGCACTATTGTTACTTAATAAGTAAAATTGATAATTATGCAAATGTAATAAAAAATAAAACAGTAAAAAAAGATATCAAAGATATTTCAGAAAAAGCTGAAAAAATAGTAGTAATGTTAGAACAAAAACCAGATAAAATTACTCAAGTATATGATGGATTTGATTTCTACCTACCACAAACTATTAAAATATTAGATCAATATCAAATGATTGAAGAAAAAAAAGATAAATCTGAACAAGAGAAAAAGTTCGGAGAACAAATCAATACAACATTAGATTATATAGAAAAAGAAATTGATAAATTATTAGAAAATATGAACTATACAAAAATGTTAGATATAAATGCTAGTATAGAAATGTTTCAAAAAGCAAACAACAAGATAGAGACAAAAACAGATAAAGAGGGAAGTGAAGAACATGCTTAAAGAAGGAAAGCTTGAAAAAATAATTGGAATTGTTATTTTAGTAGTCGTAATTATCTTAGTAGTCATTATAAAAGGAATTGTAGATTCAAAATCAGATAAAGGATTAACAACAATCTATGGAGCAGTAGGTGGAGGAAAAGAAGACTTTATTGCTGATGAAGAGTTTAATAAAATATTAAAAGATAAATATCGTATTAAGTTCGTAGCAGATAGTTGGGGAAATGGTAGTACAATTTCAAAACCATTAGTAAGAGAAACCGTTCATTATGGAAATACATCAGTACCAGAAAGTGAACTATCTATTACGAATGAAAGATGTTCAAAATATGATTTATTATTTACCAGTGATGAGCGTTACCTAACTTATTATCGTGGAGTACCAAAAGGGGAAGAAGCAGAACGCTATCGTGTATTAAAAGGATCTCTAACTTTAAATACTCCAATTGTTTTCTATAGTTGGGATACCGTAGTAGATGCCTTAATAAAAGAAGGTATTGTAACAAAAGAAGGAGATATTTACTATATTACAGATTTTAATAAATTAATTGATGATATCCTAGCAGATAAATCATGGAAAGATATTGGTCTAACAGATTTATTTGGAAATATGAATATAGCATCTGTTGACCCTGTATCATCCTCTCCAGGAGCAACTTACTATGGATTATTATTGACAATATTAACCAATGGAAATGAAAGTAAAGAAGCAATGGAAAAAGCATTACCAAAATTAAAACAACTATATGATAAATCTGGATATATGGGAGTAACTCCTGCAGACTTATTTGAAAAGTTTATGAAAATTGGACAAGGTACTTATCCATTAATCGTAGACTATGAAAAGAGTTTAATGGAATTCAGGAATAGAGACAAAGATGGATATAATAATGTAAAAGACCACTTAAGAATTCTTTATTCCAAACCAACTGTAACTAATTCACACTGTATCGCAACATTTACAGAAAACGGAAACAAGTTCTTAAAAGCATTTGATGATAAAGATATTCAAGAATTAGCTTGGAAAAACTATGGATTCCGTGTAGAAGGATCTGGTGGAGTAAGTGATGTATCTGTAGTAGATATGCCAGGTATTCCATCAAAAATAACCAGTGGAGCCAAAGGTTTAGGAATGGATACCTATAATAGATTAATAGAATATTTAGAAAAAGGAGTGTAAGAAATGGGATTTATTAAAGCTATTCAAACTGCTACTACAGGACAGTTAGCAGATTCATACCGTGAGGTCATTAAATTTGAAAATAAGGATAAAAATTTACTAATAAAAAAAGTAACAACACCAAATGGAGTTATTACTAACGAATCAAGATTATTTGTAGAACCAGGTCAATGTGCTATTTATACAGATAATGGAGCAATCAAAGATATTATTACAGAGCCAGGAATGTATTTTATGGATACATCCGCTCCATCATTATTTCAAGTAAATATCTTTGAAGGAATAGGATCAACGTTTTTAGAGTCAATGAAGCGTATTGCTTATGAGGGACAAACAATCACAACTCAATCAGTATACTTCATCTCTCTAGCGGAGTTAACCAATATACCATATGAAACAAAAACAAACATCCTATATAAAGATCCAGAATGGGGTCCAATGGATATTAAATTATCAGGTTCTTATGGAATTAAAGTAACGAATCCAATGAATTTACTAACAAATGTAAATAGTAATGCAGATGAATATTATTTTGAAGATTTAGGTACTCAAATAGATGATTATATCAATAAAGAGTTAATGGAAAAAATGAATGGATTCAACGTTTCATTTGATTCTATCGCAAGTAAAATGGCTGATGCTTCAGAAGCAATCTTAGAAGAAATTAATAAAGATACAGAAAGCTTAGGAATTTCTTTAACAAGAGTCGTGATTGGAGAAATCACAGTACCAGAAGAAATTAAGAAAGCAATGTACGAAAGAACTGGTATCAAGATGAAAGCGACAAGTGTTGACTCTGAACAAGCAGATATCTATACAAAACTAAATACTGCCGAAGCAATGAAAGATATGGCAAACAATCAAGGAAATGCAGGAACTACCATTATGGGTATGAATATGGGTAACACACTAGCTGGAATGGTTAATAATAATATCAATCAAGCTCAAGCAGAAAAACCAAATGAAGAACCAGTACAAAATGAAACCAATGAATAAAAGACGTTAAGTCTTTTTTCATTGCAAGAAACATAATGATTTGTGCTATACTTATAATAGGTGATACCATGAATGAGAATATAATTTTAGAAAGAGAAAAACCATATATTGATAAAATCTGTAATGAATATCAATATGATAGTAATATCAAACACTTATTATATTTAATGATACCGGCATTTATTATAAAATATGGTACAAGTAAAGAAAAATTAGTATTAAATACATTTCGTGAAATAAAAATAATAAGTAGTAATAAAAAAAGTAAAATGGTAAGAGCATACTTCTCTAGTGTACCAAAAAAACAAGGAGCAGATTATATTACTAGAAAGTATATGGTTATCTATAATTATCAACAAATAGGTTTAATTGATTTATTAGATAACTTAGTACATGAATTTAATCATGCAATTAATTCCTATATTAGTGAGATTAAAGTAACAAGTAGTTATGTTTATCTAAGAACAGGTCTAACTTACAAAGTATATCATAAAGATACATTAGACTTTATAAAAAAAGATAATTCTTATATATTAGAAGAAATTATTAATACAAAACAAACATCAGATATTATTAATATTATGAAAAATTTTCATCCTACGGATTCTTCCTTACAAAATACAATATATGCAATTAACGCAGAGACAAATCATCAATATAGTTCAGACTCTTATTACCTACAAAGCTATATTTGTAAAGAAATATTAAATAATAGAACCTTTATTTCTACCTTAGAGAATTTAAGAATTAATGGAGAGATATATGATATTAAAAACTGGTTTGATAATATTATGGGAAAAAAAGGAAAATATAATGAATTAGTTGATAAATTAAAAGAAGTATATGATTTAGAAGTAGAATATGTTTCAAAGAAAATATTTAAGTCTATTACTAGAAATAAAATAAGAGATACTTCAAGAGAAATCATGCGCCTGATAGAACAATTTAATCAAAATGTTAATTTTCGATAAAGAAGAAATTCTATCAAAAGGTAGTTGACGGAATCTCTTTTTTTTTATATATTATACCCTATAGGGGGAAAAGAAATATGAGCAATAAATATGTCGCAACAATTATGGATCGCCATTACATTGGAGAAAATGCCTTTGTATTTAATTGTAATCATGCTGTAATAGGGGACTTTGATGAAGAAACAGGAATATTCAAAGATCGTAATGGAAATGAATATGCACCAATGACAAGCCCAAAATTAATGGAAAGTGAAATACCATATGCTTTTTCAAATATTATTCGTCTAGACGATATCCAAGAAGAAATAGGTGGAGGATTATCTCTTACAGATTCCATTAGTGAATATGAATATGAATGTAGGAAAAGAATATTTTTTGTAAGAAAGACAAAAGAAGATAATATTTTCTGTATTCATTTTAATATGGATGAAATTGAAGGACAAGTAAAAGCAGCACAAGTAGATGAAGAAGAGGAAATGGACGATGAAGATGGAATTGATCCAGCTTTAAAACAACTAATTATAGATGTTATTAATGGAAAGTATTCAATAAATGAATTAAAACAGATAAGAGACCAATTGAAAGATAGTTATGATGATTTTGAATGGGCCATTGATACAGTTGAATTACAAATAGAAGCATCAGAAAATGGAACATCATTAATTGATTTACCACCAGATCCAGAAGGCTTAGAAGAATATGAAGAAAAAAGTAGTACCAAAGATAGAACTTCTGAAATTTTTGATGAAATCTTTCAAGAAGAAAGAATTGATATAGAAAAGTTATTTCACCAAGTAACTCAAACCTTAATTGCTCAAGATGAACCAGCAAGACGAGTAATTGCAGAAATTGCTAGAAAAGAATTAGATGAAAGAAAGAAAAAAGAAGGAATTCTTTTAACGGGATCAACAGGTGTTGGTAAAACAGAATTAATGAGATTAATTGCCAAGTATTTAAATAAACCATTCTTTAAAGTAGATTCTACTCAATTAACAACCCCAGGATATACCGGAAAAGACATAGAAGAAGTATTATGGGATTTATATATAGCTTGTGGTAGAGATAAAAGCAAAGTAGAAAATGCTATTATTTTCTTTGACGAAATCGATAAAAAAGGTTCTAGTAGAAAAGATGATCATAGTGGACAAGGAGTATTAAATCTACTATTACCGTTTATTGAAGGAGCAACTTATGATGCATGTGAAGATATGAGAAATGCCAAAGAAAAAGTAAAAATAGATACCAGTAACATGATTGTCATTTTAGGAGGAGCATACACTGATGTTTATAAAAATTTAATAGAAAAAAATATCGGTTTTAATAACCAAGTATCATCAAAACCAATTTATAGACAAGCTACAACCAAAGACTTTATCGAAAAAGGAATGATGACCGATGAATTCATGGGAAGAGTAACCGTTATTAAATTAAATGATTTAGATGTAGATGCTATTAAAAGAGTAATGTTAGAATCAGATGAATCAGCTATGAAAGTACAGGAAGCAATCTTTAAAAAATTAGGAGTAAAACTAACCTTTACTGATTCTTATACAACAGAGATTGCAAAGAATGCTTATGAAAAAAATACAGGAGCAAGAGGCTTAAATGGAATTATTGATGAAACTACATGGAAAGCTTTTGATGAAGTATATACCCATCACGGAGCTTACGAGGAAGTAATTTTAGATGATGAAACAGTGAAAGATCCAAGTAGTTTTCAATTAGTTAAAAAGAAAGGACATTAATGTGAATGTCCTTTTTGATGCTCTTGCGCCATTGTTTTTTTAAGTTCTTTAAAGTCTTTTTTAGATATTTCCATGAAAGGATGAGCTTCTTCTGAATTAAAATAGACACAAGAAGAAATAGATGCAATCAAATGAAGTAAATTCTGTTGTTCTTCAGAAGAATATTTTGGATTAGTAAGATAATCAAGAATCAATTCTTCTTTTTTTCCTACAATATGATTCATATAGTCAATTGCTTCTTCTTCAGTAGGAAGTAACATATCATATTCCATATTAATAAGATTACCAAAAGATGGATAATACAATGAACTTTCTCGAATAATTTCTTTTTTTACCATAGGAACTACATGTTCTTTTTCTAAATGAACACCTTCTGCATAAAGTTTACGAACCATTCCCTCATAGATCATTATTTTTCTAAGCATAATCATTCCTCCTGTTTTTTTTATTATAGGAAAAAAATAAGAATTCGTAAAGATTTTATGAAAAAAATATTGCATTTTAAAATGAATTTTGATATTATTAATATGCAACTTGGACATGGCGAAGTAGCTCAGCTGGCTAGAGCGTTCGGTTCATACCCGAAAGGTCGGGGGTTCGATCCCCTCCTTCGCTACCATTTGTAATTTACTCTGATTTTAATCAGAGTTTTTTTATTAAACTATATTCATTTTCTTTACACTTATCATATGTATTTTCCTAAAAGAACTTGATTATATAAAATACAGCTTATATAATTAAATAGAAATATAAATAGAATCGGAAGTGTAAAGTATGAAGAAAATTTTATTGTCAATTTTATTATTGATATTCTTTGTACCATTTATAGTAAATGCAGAAACATGTGATACAAGTAAAATATCAATAAGCTCAATTAAGATCGAAGAAAGCTCTGATAATGTTACGGAAATTGATGAAGCAACCGCAAGTGGTAAAAATATTAATTTAAATTTGGCTATGTCAGAAGTGGGAGATAGTATTAACTATAAAGTAGTGATAAAAAATGATTCTAATGAAGACTATGAATTAAATAAAAATAGTTTAAATATTAGTTCAGATTACATTGATTATGTACTTGAGTCAGAAGATCATTCTAACATAATAAAAGCAAATTCTAGTAAAGTAGTATATCTAAAAGTGAACTACGCAAATGAAGTTCCAGAAGAAAAATTTGAATCAGGAACATTTAACGATAATATAGTAATGACATTAAACTTGTCAAGTGAAGATTTGACAAATGAGTTCAAAATATTAGATAATCCAGAAACAGGAACTCAAGTACAAATATTATTCATAGTATTGATAATAAGTACAGTATTAATGGTAATCAGTAAGAAAAAAAAGGGGATAAAACTAATAATAGTAATTTCTTCTGCAGTAATTATTCCAATAAGTGTACAAGCATTATGCAAATATAAAATTAGTATTGAATCTAATGTATCAATTACAAATGCAAACACATTTTCTGGTGTGATTTATCGATCATCATATACCACTAAATATAATGGAGATACGATTAATCCCGACTATATACATTGTAATAACAATAATTGTTACTACATGGATGAAAATGAATATAATAGTAAAACATTTAGTATTAAACATGAGGTTCGTAATAATGTGATTATAAACTCATATGCTTGTGAAAATAAGGTGTGTATAAAAGGTGGGCAGGATGCAAATTTTGAAGAAAATACCCAATTGTTTTTATCAATGTATAATGGTAGTAATATTACAGATGATAGAATCTACAATAGTGGAAATAAAAATTATATTGAAAAAAATGGTACAGTTAGGCTTGGTTCATATTGTGGATCGTGTATAGTGCAAGCAGACAATTCATCATATTGTACCAATTTAAATACAACAGTTTGCTAAAATATTTTTGTAAGAAAGGAAATATTAAGAGAATTTTATTTCTCTTTTTTTGAAATAATAATGTATGAAATGAAAAATGCTACGAATAGTAGCAAAAAAATAATAAATTGCAAATAATAATTGCTTGATTATAAAGAAAAAAAAGAATAAAGTGTATTCAAGGAGAGTGATTAGATGTTATTTAGTGAAAAACTAAAACTATTTAGAACTACTAGGAATTTAACTCAAGAGGAATTAGCAGAGAAATTAAATGTATCAAGACAAGCTATAACAAAATGGGAAAGCGGAGATGGAATACCTGATATTGAAAATTTAAAACAACTTAGTATATTATTTGATGTAACAATTGATGAATTAGTAAAAGAAGATAAAATAATCAAAATAAAAGGAAAATATTTTTATAAAGAAGAACTAGAAATAGATCATACAAAGCATTTTGATATAAAAATCAATAACATTTCTGAAATGAATATTAAACCAAATATGGATGAAAAAGTAAAAATAGAATTATATTCCGATGAAGAAGAAAGATTATCAGAAAAATATAAAATAAAATTTGATAATTTGTATGATAGATTAGATATAGATATCAAAGGAAAAAGTGATTTTCAAGATATTGTTATGAATTTGTATATACCAGAAAAATATATTAATGAACTTGAACTAAATTCAAAAATGAAAATACTAAATATATATGATCTTGAGTTTCATAAACTAGAATATGATGGAAAGTTAAAGTATGCAAATATTAAAAATTCTAAAGGAAAAATTGTTTTAAATACTACAAAATGTGATGTTGAAGTGAATTATGATAAATTAGATGGATCATTAGAAGTAAATATTATGAATTCAACAGCAAGAGTAGAATTACCAAAAGATTCTAAATATAAAACAGTACTAAAAGGATTAAAAAATAAGTTTATTGATTCAAATAGTGAAGAAGATTCAGATAATATAATAGAATTAAATGGAGCGAATAGTAAACTAATAATAATTGAAAAATAAATATAAGATATCGAAACGATTAGATGAGAACATTTCTCATCTTTTTAGTAATTCGAAAGAATAGAGAAATGTGATACAATAGAAATAGATTAGGAGGAATATCATGAATAATATATTAGTTAGTTATTTTTCAGCAAGTGGAACAACAAAAAAAGTTGCAGAAAAAGTAGCAACTGCAGTAAATGGTGATTTATTTGAGATTGAGCCAAAAGAAAAATATACAGAAGAAGACTTAGACTGGACCAATAAAGAAAGCAGATCATCCATTGAAATGAATGAAAATAGAAAACCAGAAATAGTGAATAAGGTTTCGAATTTAGAAAATTATGAAAAAATTGTTTTAGCATTTCCAATTTGGTGGTATAAAGAACCAACAATCATTGATCAATTTCTAGAAGAAAATGATATGAATGGTAAAAAGATATATGTATTTGTAACAAGTGGATCATCATCAATAGACTCTACTTATAAGAGTTTACAAAATACTTTTCCAAACTTAGAATTTATAAGTGGAAAAAGATTTACTGGAGCAGAATCAGAAGAAGATTATAAAGATTGGATTGCATAGGAAAAATTGAAAAATAAAATAATATTAAGTGTATTAATATTATTAACATTATTGATTATAACTGGATGTAATAATAAAACTCAAAATACAAACAGTAATAATTCTGATTCTAGTACTTCATCAAGTGAAATGAAAAAAAGTAGTAATTCAATTGTCTTATATTTTTCTGCTACAGGAACAACTAAATCTATAGCACAAAGAATTGCTAAACAATTAAATAGTGATATAATTGAAATCATACCAAAAGAAAAATATAAAAGTGAAGATTTAAATTATAATGACGATTGTAGAGCAAATAGAGAACAAAACGACTCCAAAGCAAGACCAGAAATAGAAAACGCAATTGATATTACGAAATACGATACTATTTATTTAGGATATCCAATTTGGTGGGGAACAAATCCTAAAATTATATTAACATTGTTAGATACATATGATTTTACTGAAAAGACGATTATTCCATTTTGTACATCTGGAAGTACTGAAATAACAAATAGTGTAAATGAATTAAGAAAGTATAATTCGAATCTAACAATAAAAGATGGAAGAAGATTTTCATCAAGTGATAGTGATGAAGTTATAAAAGAATTCATAGATAATAACGAATCATGAAAATCAACAGAAGATGAAAAATCTTCTTTTTTTATGATAAAATAATATAGGAGAGTGATAACATGAATTTTACTATTAATATCTATTATAAAGGTCAGAATGGTTCAGCAAAAAAATTTGCAAATGAAATGATTTCTTCAGGTATTGTAGAAGAAATAAGGAACAAAGAAGGAAATCTAAGATATGAATATTTTGAATCTTTAGAGGATAAAGAAACCATTCTACTAATTGATAGTTGGAAAAATCAAGAGTCACTAGATAACCATCATCAATCAGAAACAATGAATAAAATAATGGATTTAAGAAACAAATATGATTTACATATGAAAGTAGAAAAATATGTTTTAGAAGAAAACAATAGTCAAGATGAAAAGTATATAAGAAAGTAGGTAAAAAATGAAAAATATATTAATCGTATCTGGTCATACGAATTTAAATAATTCTGTTGCTAATAAAAAAATATTAGAAGAATTAAGAAAAAGACTGCCAAATGCAGAAATAGATTATTTAGATAAACTATATCCAGACTATAGAATAAGTGTAGAGAAAGAACAAGAAAAACTATTAAAAGCAGAAATAATAGTTTTTCAATACCCAGTATTTTGGTATTCAATGCCATCATTATTGGAAAAATGGATGGAAGAAGTATTCCAACATGGCTTTTCTCATGGAAGTACAGGAGACAAGCTAAAGAATAAAAAAATAATAGTTTCTCTTACTACTGGAGCTCCAAAAGAAGCCTATAATAATATAGATGACTTTTTAAATCCAATAAAAGCAAGTGCTAAATTATGTCAAATGGAATATATAGGTAGTGTAGTTACTTATGGAGTATCTTATCAAATAAGAAATGATAAAGGAAAAGAAATAGAAGAAAAAGCAATAAATCATGCTGATAGATTAATAGAAATGATAAATAATGTATAAGGAGTAAATATGAAAATAGTAATATTACAAGGAAGTCCTAATATAAAAGGATCAACGAATTTACTTGTTGAATCATTTAAAAAAGGAGCAGAAGAATCGAATCACAAAGTAATAAGACTTGATATTAGTAAGATGAATATCAATAACTGTATTGGTTGTATTTCTTGTGGATATGAGGGACCATGTATTTTTAAAGACGATAATGAAATAATAAAAAACGAAATATTGTCAAGTGACATGGTAGTATTCGCAACCCCTCTATATTATTATGGATTTACAGCTCAAATAAAAAAAATAATAGATAGATTTTGTTCCTATAATTCTAGTTTACATGCAAAAAAATTAAAATCATGTCTACTAGCAGTAGCATGGAATAATGATGATTGGACATTCGAAGCATTAGAAAGCCATTATAAAACACTAGTAAGATATAATCATTTTGAAGATAAAGGAATGGTTTTAGGATATGGATGTGGTACACCATCTATGACAGAAAGTAGTAAATATATAAAAGAAGCTTATGAATTAGGAAAAAGGTTAGTATGAGGTAAAAATAGAATGAAAAAAATAGTAGATAATAAAAATACTTCTTTTGATTTTAATAGCAAATATGTAACATTAAATAATGGAATAAAGATGCCAATAATAGGGTTAGGAACATGGCCTTTTTCAAACGAAGATGCAGAAGAAATAGTTTATGATGCCATCAAAAACGGATATAGATTAATAGATACAGCAGCATATTATGGAAATGAAATTGGCGTAGGAAAAGGCGTTAGAAAAGCAATCAAGGAAGGAATTATAAATAGAAAAGACATTTTTATAACATCAAAAATCTATGCATCTACGAATCATAATAAAACAATTGAAAAATCTTTAAATAATTTAGATGTTGAGTATATTGATTTACTTCTAATTCATGAACCTGGATATGATGATAAAGGACTGTACCAAGCAATGGAGGACTATTATAAAGATGGAAAATTAAAAGCACTAGGAATATCTAATTATTATACAAAAGAAGCTATAGAAGAAGTATTAAGTTATGCTAAAATAATCCCAGCAGTAATACAAAATGAAAACCATATCTATTATCAAAACAATGAATTACAAAAATATGTACAACAATATGGAATAGTAATAGAAGCTTGGTATCCATTTGGTGGAAGAGGACATACCAAAGAAAGTCTGAATCATGAAATAATTATGAATTTGGCAGAAAAATATCATAAAAGTCCAGCTCAAATAATATTAAGATGGCAATTACAGTCTGGATATATAGGAATACCAGGAAGTCAAAATCCAAATCATATAAAAGACAATATTAATATATTTCACTTCGAATTATCTGATGAAGATATGAAAAAAATCACTAATATCAATGAGAACAGAAGATATGAAAATTGGTAACCATATAATTAAAATGGATAGTAGGAGAAAATGATATGAATAAAAGTTTATTATTCGAATGAATGCCCTTATGTAGAATATGAAGTAAAAGAATTATCTGATTATGCGAAAGAAAAAAATATAAAGATAAACTTCATAAAAATAGACTCACTAGAGAAAGCCAAAAATGTTCCCTGTATATTTAATAATTGGGCAAACTTTTATAAAGGCAAATTAATATCAAATACGATTTTAAATGCAAAATCATTGGGAAAATTAATAAAATAAGAAAGAGGAAACATTACTGTTTCCTTTTTTCATTTTCTATTATGATAGGTTTTAATCTTAATCGTTTCAGGATTCTTTTTTACTTCATCATATTCTGTAAGTAATTGTTTGATATTCATTTTCTTTAATCTAGGATGTTGTTGGAAGAGAGAATCCCATACATCAAATAATTCTTCTCCAGGTATTTTAGTAATAACTTCTGGTTTTACTAATCTATAGTAATCCTCCTTTTTCATCACAATATTAGCAGTTGTTTCAAATACTTTCAAATCAGACTCCACAAAGCTATGTAAAAATCTTAAATTAGCTTGTGGTTCATGCAAGAAAGCAGTTACGACATCATTTTGTCCGCTAAATTGTATGGATGATTCATGACATCTTCCATTATAAGCTCCATTATATTCATCTCGAAAAAGATGAAAAGAATTCAAAAAAGAAGAATAACCAAGATTTTGAAAAGATTTTTTTAAAATATCAGAAAATCCTTGTATCCAGAATTGAAAATCAACTTCTCCTAACAAAGTTTGAAAGTGATTCAGTGAATCATCCCTCGTAATAGATTGAATATAGGGATGTTTTAAAAAAGATTTTCTTTTCATAGGACTTTGTAAAGCATAGAATCGAACAAGAAAGAATAGATAAGCATCCCTATCAATTTCATAATCTTTAAAAAACTTACTTTTTATATCTTCTGGTAATTGTAAAAAACTAAGATAAACATCTCCGAAAGAATTCTTTGGCCCATATTGTTCCATTTTATGAAAAAAGTCATTACTATTTCTTTCATAAGCTTCAACATCATAATAATCATAAATCATATAAATCACCTGTTTATTGGCATATTATATATAATTTATCCAAATATGAAAAGGGAAATAGTAGTAAAAAAGTCCAATTTATAGTATACTGAAACTGGTGATAAAATGTTTGAAAAGAAAAAAATATTAATATTAGGAATGGCAAGAAGTGGCTATCAAGCTGCCAAAGTATTAATCAAAAGAGGAAATGAAGTAATCTTAAATGATGGAGGAAAAGAAGAAAAACAAGATCCTTCGCAAATCAAAGAATTAAAGGAATTAGGAGTACAATTATTATTTGGATCTCATCCAGATGATTTATTAGATGATTCTTTTGATTATTTAATAAAGAATCCAGGAGTTCCTATTGATCATAAATATGTCCTAAAAGCAAAAGAACTAGGAATTGAAGTAATTAATGAAGTAGAGATGTCTTACCGATTATTACCAAAGAATGTTGAATTAATTGGAATTACAGGTACCAATGGAAAGACAACGACTACAACCATAACTTATGAAATTATGAAAAAAGCATTTGGTGATAAAGTTCACCTAGCAGGAAATATTGGCTACCCATTATCAAGTATTTTAGAGAAAGTCCAAGAAAATGACATTATCGTAATGGAATGCTCTTGTCAACAGGGAGAAAACTTTATCGATTTTCATCCACATGTTGGAGTAATAACAAATTTCTCAGAAGCTCATATCGATTTTATGAAAACCTATGAACATTATAAAAATACAAAGTCTAAGATGCTATACAATCAGTCAAAAGAAGATATTGCGATTCTAAATCATGATAATGAAGACGTTATAGAAGAAACGAAAAACATTGTATCCAAGAAAAAGTACTTCTCAAGTAAAGAAAAAATAGAGGGCTGTTACTTAAAAGATTCTTCTATCTACTATTATGGAGACAAAGTATTAAACATTAATGATATTAAAATAAAAGGAATGCATAACGTAGAAAATGTCATGGCAGCAATCATGGTTGTAAAAGAATATAAGGTATCAAATGACATCATTAAAGAAGTTGTGAAAAAATTTAGAGGAGTAGAACATCGATTAGAATATGTAGATACCGTAGATGGAGTAGAATATTACAATGATACAGAAGCAACTAATATAAAATGTTGTCAGATTGCTCTTTCTTCCTTCCAAAAACCAATAATTCTATTCTTAGGAGGATTAGAAAGAGGACAAGACTTTTCTGATTTAGATGGTTACCTTGAACATGTAAAAGAAATCATCGCTATCGGTCAATGTAGAGAAAGAGTAGTAGAATTTGCCAAAGAAAGAAATATAACTGTATACTCATATGAACATTTAGTAGATGGTTTTGATAAAGCTGTAGAAACATCAGAAAAAGGAGATATAGTCCTATTATCTCCAGCAAGTGCTAGTTGGGATCAATATAAAGAATGTGAAGTAAGAGGAGCAGAATTTAAAGAGAAAGTAATGGCGATAAAGCATGAAAAATAAAAGAGAAAAAATAGGAGTATTTGATTCTGGTTTAGGAGGACTATCCATCTTAAAAGAATTAAGAAAACTCCTTCCAAATGAAGATTATCTCTTCTATGAAGATAGTATTCATAATCCTTATGGAGAAAAGACCAAAGAAGAATTACTAGAAATCACATCAAATATAGTAGATTATTTATTAAAAGAACAATGTAAGATTATCGTAATTGCTTGTAATACCGCAACAACTTGTTGTATGAAAGAATTAAGAAAAAAATATCCAGATACCATCTTTGTAGGAACAGTACCTGCTATTAAAGTTGCATATGATAATCACTGTAAAAAAACAATTATATTATCTACTCCAAATACAATGAAATCAAAAAGAGTAGATGAACTATTACATGATTATAAAAAAAATGATCAAGAAATAATCAATATCTCTGGAGAAAATCTTGCTAACTTAATTGAACAAGATAAAAAAGAAGAAATAAATCAATTACTGAAACGCCTCTTAAATGATTATAAGGAAGAAGCAGATTCCATTGTCTTGGGATGTACACATTATCCATTAATAAAAGATCAAATTCAAAAAGTAATACCCAATGCTATATTGATAGATAGTTCCATTGGAGTATCCAATGAAGTAAAAAGACAATTAAAAGAAAATAATCTATTAAAGGATTCAGAAGAAGAAGGACAATTAACGATAATCAATACAAAAGATAAAAAATTAATCAATAGAAGTTGGGAAATATTAGAAAAAAAATGATATCATAGATGAAACAAAGTAGAAATACTACTTTGTTTTCATTTGTAAAAGAATATGATAAAATAAAGAAAATGAAAAGGTTGGAGTGAACATGAAGAAAAGATTAAAAGTATTATTATTAATAATGATTACAGGAATCCTATTAGTATTTGTCTATCATAATGACAGATTCTATTCCGAAGAAATTATGAAAATAAAAAAAATAGAAACAATAGAAAAAGACACCTCTACAAATTCATTAGGTTTAAAAGAAGAATACCAGACTAAGAAAATAATAGGTTACATCACGAATGGAGAAAAGAAAGGAAAAAAAGAAGAAGTTCTCTATGAAGAAAGCTATTCTTCTGTAGTAACTGAAAAATATCAAGTAGGAGACAAAGTCTTTATCAAAGACAATGAAATAGACGGTTTAAAAAGAGATTTTTATATTACATTACTAATATCGATTTTTATATTACTAATCTACATTGTAGGTGAATATAAAGGATTATTATCTCTAGTAAGTGTTATCCTAAATATTATGATTTTTTATATCGGTTTATTTTTATATTTTAAAGGAATCAATTTATTATTATTATGTATCACAGAATCCATATTATTCTCAATTTTATCATTAGGAATATCCAATGGTTGGAATAAAAAAACACAATCAGCGATTGTATCAAGTATTACAACAATTATCATGATTGCTATGGTAGTAGGAGTAATTGCTAAAACAACACATTATTCAGGTATTTATTTTAATGAATTACAGTTTCTAACAGTACCACCAGAAGATGTCTTACTACCAGAGCTATTAATTGGTTGTATGGGAGCAGTGATGGATGTAGCAATTACTATTTCATCTGCTTTATCAGAATTAATAGAGAAAAATAAAAAAATCAGTAAGGAAAAACTACAAGAATCATCCAAAGAAATCGGAAAAGATATTATGAGTACAATGACTAATGTACTATTCTTTACGTATCTTTGTGCTGGCCTACCACTTTTTGTTTTAGCAATTAGAAATGGTTATTCTATGACACAGTATCTTACAACGAATTATTCATTAGAGATTACTCGCTTTCTAGTAGGAAGTATTGGTATTATCGCAACCATTCCCATCTCAACCATTATTTCGATTCATCTATTGAAAGGAGAAAAAATATGAATTTAATATTAGGAATCATTCTCTTTCTATTAATGATTTCCATTGATAAAAAAAGAGGATTAAAATTATTTATGTCTCTTGTCTTAAACTTTCTGATTCTAATCATTCTTTTTTCCTTAATCGCAGTTGGAATAAATCCCATTATTTGTTCAATATTAGCTTGTCTTGCAGTAAGCTATATTATTCTATTTATGGTGAATGGAGATAATGTAAAAACAAGAACTTCTTTTGTATCCGTAATAGTTGTATTAATGATTCTTACAATTTTAATTTTTATGATGACAAATCTATCAAGAATTGCTGGTTTTGGATATGAATCCTTAGAAGAAATTAATATGTTTTCTTATGATGTTCGAATAGATTTTACAGAAATAGCAATTTCTTTAATATTAATTAGTTTAATAGGAGCAACCGTTGATGCATCAATTGCAATCTCATCAGCACTATTTGAAGTTCATAAAAACAACAAACATTTATCCAAGAAAGAATTATTTCAATCCGGAATGAATATTGGAAAAGATATTTTATGTACAACAAGTAATACACTATTGTTTGCTTTTTTAGGAGACTTTATGACTCTTGTAATATGGTATTATATGAGTAAATATTCATTTTTAGATATCATCAATTCAAAAACATTTGTAGAAGAATTGATGAAAATTCTTTTTAGTGCAATAGGATGTGTCTTAATTATCCCAATAACATCTTATGTAACTAGTACTTCATTATTAAAAGAAAATAGTAAATAAAAGATAGGAGACAATAAAATGATACTAAATGTAAGTGGAAGAACTGATATAGTTGCCTTTTATTCTGATTGGTTTATGAATCGTATCAAAGAAGGATATTTTGATGTAAGAAATCCATTTAATCCAAAATTAGTCAGTAGAATTAATTTAGAAGATGTAGATTTAATTCTTTTTTGTACCAAGAATCCAATTCCTATTCTAGATAAGATAAAAGATATTTCAAAGAAAGTATATTTTCATATTACATTAACCCCCTATAAAAAAGATATAGAACCTAATGTCCCTAATAAAAAGAAAATAGTAGAAGCAATTAAAAAACTATCAGAACTAGTAGGAAAAGAAAATATTGTCATACGTTATGATCCAGTCTTTATAAACAAAATCTATACATTAGAGTATCATAAAAAGGCATTTGAAAGAGTATGTAGTCTATTAGAAGGATATGTAAGTAAAATATTAATATCATTTTTAGATGACTATAAAAACGTAAGAAATCATCAAGACACAATTCAAAGTGAAATATTAGAAGAATCTGACTATCGAGAAATAGGAACATCATTTAGTGAAAGTGCCAAAAAGCATCACCTAACAGTACACACCTGCTTTGAAGAAAGAAATCTAGTGGAATATGGATTTATAATAGAGGATTGTATGTCCAGAGAATTAGCTTTCCAACTAACAGGAAAAATCTATAAAGAAGAATGGAAAGCGAGAAAAGAAAAGAAATGTCATTGTGTCCAAATGGTTGATATTGGTGTTTACAATACTTGTAGCCATTTTTGTAAATATTGCTATGCTAATTATGATGAAAAAAAAGTAAGAGAAAATAGAGAGAAACATAATCCAAATTCTTCTCTACTAATTGGGAAAATATCAAAAGAAGATACCATAAAAGAAAGAAGAAAATAATCCCATTATTGACGAAGAAATAAAAATGATTTCTTTTGATATTATCTTTAGTTTTGATGAAGAACAACCAGAAACTTCAATTCAAGAAATCAAAAATAAACTAAAGAAAAAATATCCAAAGTATGAATATAGTGTTATTTTAGATGCTGATATTTCAGAATAAAAGAGTTCATCAAGAACTCTTATTTTTTGAAAGAAGAACGACTAATAAAAATATTGAAATATGAATCAGGAAAAGGTTCTTCATCCAAGGTAAAATGCCACCATTCTTCTTCAATAGGAAGAAAACCATATTTTTTCATAATATTTTGTAAAAATAAGCGGTTATTTTTTGCGTCACATGAAAGATTATGGTAAGAAATATGAGAGGAATCAGAAAAAAGATCAAAGTATCCACCCATGTCTAGTTCTTTACCAGTATCTCTATTACAGATTGTTAAATCAACTGTACTTCCACGGCTGTGACTAGACTTTTTAGAAATATATCCACGTGGAATTAATTTTGATTTATCAAGATTAGGATAGAAAACATCTTTCATTTTAATGTCATCAAGGTCTTTTGACCATTCAAGAAAAGCTTGAACTGCCATAGTAGGACGATAAGCATCAAATATTTTAAGACAAAGATTATATTTTTTTAGTTCTTGATTAATCATTTTTAATCGAATAGCAGCTGCTCGACTGACAATAGCAATCTCCTCCAAGTAACCAGGAATGCGCTTTCCTATAAAGTTATAATCAGAATAATAACGTATATCATAAAATGCATCTGTCAAAATATCATTTAAAATGACAAATTCATTAGAATCAAAAAAATCCATAGAAATCATCCCCTCTACATACATTAAAGTATTATAACATATAAATTTAGAGAAAAAGGATTTGAAAATATAGACTGCAAATTCTAGGAGTAGTATAATAACAATGGTGAAAAAATGAAAAAGATTATTTTAAAAATAGAAGGAATGAGCTGTAGTGCTTGTCAAAATAGAGTAGAAAAATACTTAAATAAGCAAGAAGGAGTAACTGCCAGTGTCAATCTTGTTTTAGCAACTGCGTCTGTTGAATATGATGAGACGAAAATTACCATCGAAGACTTAAATCATTTTGTAGAAGAGTCTGGCTATAAAAGTCTAGGAGAATATAAAGAAGAAAAAGAAACAAAGAAAGATAATCAGAAAATATTATTAATATTATATGCATTTTTAACAATCTTTGTAATGTATGTTTCTATGGGTCATATGATAGGTCTTCCAGTAATCCCATATCTTAACATGATGAAATATCCAGTAAACTATGGAATATGTTTATTTTTACTATCTATCCCATATCTAATATATGGCTTTGATATTTTAAAAAGTGGTATAATAAAAATCATTCACAAAGGTCCAAATATGGATTCTCTTGTTACAATAGGAGTCTTAGCAAGTCTATTTTATAGTGGAATAAATCTTATTAAAATAATCTTAGGAAATGATAACTTAGTAGAACAATTATATTTTGAATCTGTAACAACCATTATCTATTTTATGAAACTAGGTAGATATATTGATCAAAAGTCAAAAGAAAAGACCAAAGAAGCTATTCAAGAATTAGTTCAAATCACGCCCGAAAGTGCTCTTATCAAAACAAAAAAAGGAGAAAAAGAAAGCACAATTGATGAAGTAAAAGAAGGCGATATCTTAATTTGTAAACCTGGAATGAAGATTGCAGTAGATGGAACCATTACCTTTGGAAAAACTCATTTAGAAGAAGCGTTTATTACAGGAGAGTCTATCCCAATCAAAAAGAAAATACAAGATAAAGTAATTGCAGGATCCATAAACATAGATGGCTATATTGAATATCGTGCCGAAAAAATAGGACCCAATTCCACTATCTCAGAAATTGTAAGATTGGTAGTAGAAGCAACCAATACCAAAGCCCCAATTGGTAAGGTAGCAGATAAAGCAAGTGGCATCTTTGTACCAGGAATTATGATTATATCATTATTAACTTTGATAGGCTATATCTTTTTAAAACACCCATTCCATGAAGCAATATTATCCGCAGTAACCGTACTAGTAGTAGCCTGCCCTTGTGCTTTAGGACTTGCTACTCCTCTTGCAATCATAGTTAGTGAAGGAAAGGCAGCCAAAAAAGGAATATTTGTGAAGAGTAGTGAAACCTTAGAAAACGCTCATAAAGTAGATACTATCGTTTTTGATAAAACTGGTACTCTAACATATGGAAATTTAAAAATATCAAAAGTACAGAATGATTCGTCCTATACAGATAAGGAATTGTTAAAAATCATATCAAGTATAGAAGAATATTCTACTCATCCAGTTGCAACAGCTTTTAAAAACTGGAGAAAAGAACATAACGAAAAACTCTTGGAAGTAAAAGATTTCAAGAATGAAACAGGATATGGTTTATCTGGGATTATTCAAAATAAGCAATATTTATTAGGAAACAATAAACTTATAAAAAAAGAAAAAATAACAAATACCTATCAAGAATTAGAAAAACATCTTACAAAAAACGGAAATAGTATCATCTATGTAGTAGAAGATAAAAAAGTGATTGCCTTAATAGGAGTGAAAGATATTATTCGAACAAATGCCAAAGAAACGATTCAAAAGATAAAAAAACAAGGGATTAAGACAGTGATGCTATCAGGAGATAATCAAAAGACTGCTATCCAAATTGCATCCTCTCTAAAGATAGATGAAGTAGTAGCAGATTGTCTTCCCAAAGAAAAAGAATCTTATTTAAAAGAATTAAAACAAAAGGGACATACAATTATGATGGTAGGCGATGGAATAAATGATGCTCCCTCTTTAGCAAGTAGTGATATTGGAATATCCATGAATAGTGGAACCGATATTGCAGCAAATTCATCAGATGTATTATTAATGAATGACGACTTAAGTAAAATTGTAGAACTAATTCAGATTAGTGAGAAGACTATTAAAATCATTAAAGAAAACTTATTTTGGGCTTTTTTCTACAATTTTTGTATGATACCACTAGCAATCGGTATCTTAAAACCATGGAGTATTACTCTAAGCCCAATGATTGCATCCATTTCTATGGTAATTAGTAGCTTAACGGTAATACTAAACTCATTGAGATTAAGAAAGTAGGGGAAAAAGGAGAAAATTATGAAAACAATAGTAGTATATTATGGGTATGGAGATCATACTAGAATGATTGCAGAAAAGATTCAAAAAGAATTATCTTGTGACATCTTAGAAATTAAACCCAAAGTGCCATATTCTACGGATTATCAAACAGTAGTAGCCGAAACAGAAAATAATCTAGAAGAAAGAGATAAGAGAGAAATTGAAGAGATTAACATCAATATAGAAGAATATGATAAAATAATCATCGGCACACCAGTATGGTGGTATACCATTACTCCACCAATGAGAACATTTCTAAATCAAACTGATTTTACTGGTAAGAAAGTATATGCTTTTGCAACCAATGCTGGTTGGTTAGGAGAAACATTCACTGAAATCAAAGAACTAGTAGGAAACGTAGAAAGTTCTCTAAGTATCAAATTCTCTACAGATTCCAAAGAAAATAAATTAATCACAAAGGAAAAAGAAATTGACGAATGGATAAACCAGATAAAAATAGAGAAATAAAAAAGTTAGAAATAAAGAGAAAAAAATTATGATATAATAAATAATAGGAGGATGATAAAATGAGAAAACAAGTAAAAAATACAGAAGCTATTTTTCCAATGCCAGTATTGATGGTCGCAACATATAATGAAGATGGAACGATTGACGTCATGAATGCAGCATGGGGAACAATGCTACAAAGAAACCAAATAATTCTAAACCTAACAGGAACTCATAAAACAGTAAAAAATATTCGTGCAAATAAAGCATTCACAGTAAGTATAGCTGATACAAAAAACATGAAAGCAGCAGATTATTTTGGAATTACATCTGGAAATGATACCCATAATAAATTTGAAAAAAGTGGTCTAACCGCAACCCCAAGTGAACTTGTGAGAGCTCCAATCATTAATGAATTTCCAATTTGTATGGAATGTGAATTAATAGAAAATGGAAGTAATTGGGGAATTGTTGGAAGAGTAGTTGGAGTATCTGCATTAGAAGAAGTAATGAGAGAAGACAATGTTGATATTTCTAAATTAAAAGCCATCAGTTTTGATCCATTTACTCATGGCTATTATGAAATTGGTCCAAGAGTTGGAAATGCTTTTAAAGATGGATTAGAATTAAAAAAATAATTTTTTAATTTTCATTTAGGAAAGTATGGTAATGATTCTTTCTCTACACACCTCATTACATACTGGACTAAAGTAGATAGAAATATCTACTTTTTTTTGGTATAATAAAGCAAGAAAGAAGGATAGGTATGAAAGTATTATTAATCAATGGAAGTGCCCATAAGAATGGTTGTACTGAAAGAGCATTAAAAGAAGTAAAAGATACTTTAGAAAAAGAAGAAATAGAAACGGAACTAATTCAAATAGGACAAAAAGACATCAGAGGATGTATTGCTTGTGGGAAATGTAGAGAACTAGGTCATTGTGTATTTGATGATATAGTAAATGAAATAGCCCCTAAATTTGAAGAAGCCAATGGAATTGTAATTGGAACTCCAACATATTACGCAGGATCAAATGGAACTTTGATATCTTTTTTAGATAGACTTTTTTATAGTACTCATTTTGATAAAACTATGAAGTTAGGAGCAAGCGTCATCTCATCGAGACGAGCAGGATCAACTTCAGCATTTGATGAAATCAATAAGTATTTTACGATTAGTAGTATGCCTATTGTATCCAGTACTTATTGGAATGAAGTGCATGGTTTTACAGAAAGTGATGTAGAAAAAGATAAAGAAGGACTACAAACAATGAGAAATTTAGGTAAAAATATGGCATTCTTAATGAAAGCCATTCAAAGTCAAAAAGAAAAAATACCAGAACAAGAACATACAATATTTACTAGTTTTCCAGATGGATTAAAGTAGGAGAAATTATGAAAGAAGATATCATAGGAATAAGAACACTACTAATGATATTTGGATTTCTATTAATATTAGTAGGAACATATTTTTATACAGGTCATAAAAATGAATTGTTGTTTGGACGAGCCCAAGTAAGTATGAAAAATATTACAAAAAAAGAGTTAAAAAAAATTGGAAAAATTATTATCATAATTGGAGGAATCTTACTAGGAATAGGAATCATTCTATTATGGATATAGAGAGAAGAAATAATAAATGAAATTTTGTCCAGAGTGTGGATCAATGATGGAAGGAAAAGAAATTTGTGAATGTGGCTACGAAGTAGCAACCGGTAAAGTAGTGGAAGAAATTAGAAAGAAGCATATAGAAAAGCAAGAAAGTTTTGCCAAAGAACCTACTACCTTAAATAATAATATTTATGTAGATGAAATACCAAAAAACTTACCACCAATTTCTACAATGAATGAAGATGGAGTTGTGGTAATACAAGCCATTCATCAAATAGTAGCAGACTCTTTTGGACTACTTGGTTCAAACTTAGAAAACAACTTATACCAACTATTCAAAAATAATAATATGTCAAAAGAAACATTCAATAAAGTCTTACAAGGAATTCTAGATAAAAAAATAGAAGAACAAATAAAAAATGTAATGGAAAAAATAGAAGTAAGTGAAAAAGAATAGAAAACTATTCTTTTTTTAATGTTCTTTTAATTTTTCTATTCTAAAATGATAATCATGAAAGGAAAAAGTCCTTCATAAAACAAGGAAGGAACATGCTTTTCAAAAAACCGAGTCATTGTTTCAGATAAAGAAAATATGCTATAATGAGAAGAGCATAATCCGATATAGAAAGTAGGTGAGTACATGAAAAAATATCGGAATGAATGGAAATATCGTCTAACAAATCAAGAACTAGGATTATTAAATTCCAGAATATCTCAAGTATTAGAATTAGATTCTCATACTCCAAAAGAAGGAAAATATATCATTCATTCCCTATACTTTGATGATTATAAAGATTCTGGTATCTATTCAACAGACGCAGGTTTATCAAAACGCTTTAAATGGAGAATTCGCTATTATAACGACAAATTAGATTATATAGTTTTAGAAAGAAAAGAAAAAAAAGAAAGTAGATGTCATAAAAAAAGTTGTCGTCTAACAAGAGAAGAATACGAAAAAATAGTCTCTAGTAATATCATAGAACTAGTCTATGATACCAAAAAAAAATTAATTGGTGAACTAGCAAGAGATATGCTTATTTATGATTATAAGCCAAAAGTGATCATCGATTATGAAAGAATTGCTTATGTAGAAGAAGTAACCAATATACGAGTGACTTTTGATATGAAAATATCAGCATCATACGAATTAGAACACTTCTTAGATGGAAGTTATACAAAATATTATATTAATCCAAGTGGAGTAAATATCTTAGAAGTAAAATTTGATGACATCCTACCATCTTATATTAGAAATATTGTAGAGTCCCATAACTTTCAACAAACATCTTTTTCAAAATATTACTATGGTAGAAAAATTATTGATTCATATATGAGATAGGAGAGAGAAAATGATAGAATTATTTGAAAATATTATAAATGTATACTCAAATGAGAGTATCACAACACTAACCATATTATCCGTATTATTCATGGTTTTATTTTTAGCCATTTATGAGTTCTTTGTATATCGATTTGTATCCCATAGATCATTCTATAACAAATCATTTAATATTACGATAACCATATTACCATTCTTTATATCAACCATTATATTATGTCTACAATCGAATATTATCATTACATTAGGTACAATAGGAGCATTAGCAATTATCCGTTTTCGAACAGCTGTAAAGGATCCAACCGATATGCTATATCTCTTATGGAGTGTCTATATTGGCATTGTCTGTGGTTGTCAATTATTTGAAGTAGGAGTATTAACTTCTATTCTTGTAACGATTGTTTTAATAGTACTAGAACATGTAAAATTTGGAAAATTACCACTAATATTAATCTTACATAGTGAAAAAGATATTGAAAAAGAATTAAAAGAATTATTCTTAAACCAAAAAATCAAAAATCGTTTTAAATCTAGAAATTATACCTCAAAAGGATATGACTATGCTATAGAATTAACAGTAAAAGATATAGAAGGATTAAAAGAAGAATTATCAAATAATCATAAAATTAGTAAATATTCTATGATTGAATATGATGCAGATGACATTGTCTAATAGAAAAAGATATCTTCTTCTAGGAATAATCCTATTTCTTACAATCTCTACGATAGAAATCTTATTCTTTTTATCAAAAAATAGTAAATATCAAAATCTAGTGATTTCCAATAAAAAGTGGAATAAAATTATAAAAAGTAGAGAAGAAAGCAGTAAATTACAATTTCAAAATATTAAATTTAATGATTATAATCTAATCATAGATGAAGAAGATAGTATAATTTATTATTCAATAATTAATTCTTCTACAAAGTATAATCCTTCCATACAATATAAACCAAATCATAAGAAAATAAAAATAGCAATCAATCAAGAAATAACGGATTTTACATTAGAAAAAACAAATATTTTAAAAATCATGATTTATGATAATCATACTTATCATATTTATTCTCTTGTTGTAACAAATTATCCAATCTTAAGTATAGAAAAAGAACAAAACGATAACCAAGGGAAGATAGATATAGATTTAGAATTGTTTGATAATCATGTGGATTCCTCACAAAGATTACTAAAATCAAAAGGAAAGTTAAAAATAATAAAGAATCATCAAGAATATCGTTTTTCATTAATAAAAGAATCTTTAGGACATAATGATAGAGAAAACCATATTTCAATGTTTGGAATGGCGAAACAAGATGAATATACGATTCGAAAAACCATAAACCAAGTAGATAATGAACGATACATACAATTATTTATTAATCAAAAATACATGGGAGTCTATCAATTAGAGCCCAAAGAAGAAAGGAGAGTAAGATAATTGAAAAAGAAAAAGATAATCATAGCAGTGATAGGAATTGTTGCTGTGATAGCAATAGGAATATGTTTTATCATTGCCTTAAATAATCATGAATCAGGAAGTACTACTTCTACTAAGAAAAAAGCAACGAATACAAATGCAAGAATAATTACAGAAGGAGGTACTTATGATATTACAGGAAATAGTGAAAGTATTGTGATTAATACAACAGAAAGTGTTGAATTAAAACTAAATAATGCAACAATTACAAGTAATGATGGACCAGCTATCAACATAGAGAAAGCTGACGATGTAAGTATTGTTATAACAGGAGAAAACACCATTACTGCAACGACAACAGAAGATCTAGAAGGAGCAATCTTTTCAACAGAAGACTTAACACTATCAGGAGATGGTAGTGTAACCATCACTTCCAATTATGATGGTATTGTTTCAAAAGATAGTTTAACAATTCAAAGTGGTACTTATACAATAAAAACAGAAGATGATGGAATCAAAGGAAAAGATGAAGTAATTATCGAAAATGGAGAATTTAATATTACAGCAGGAGGAGATGGAATTCAGTCAACCAATACCGAAGAAAGCGATAAAGGAACCATTACTATACAAGATGGTACTTTCAAGATTAATAGTGTAGGAGATGGAATACAAGCTGTAACAGCATTAAGTATCAAAGATGGAAACTTTACGATAAAAACGACAGGTGATACAACATCTACATCTGCTAAAGGAATAAAGTCAGATACATCTATCGTAATAGAGAAAGGAACCTATGATATAAATACAACAGATGATGGGATTCATTCCAATAATACAATAACCATTAATAATGGTGAAATAACAATCAATAGTAAAGATGATGCTATTCATGCAGATGGTCAAGTAGAAATCAATAATGGTACATTAAATTTAGATGCTGCCGAAGGAATAGAGGCAACATTTGTAAAAATCAATGACGGAACTATTCAAATCAATGCATCAGATGATGGTATCAATGCTGGAAATAAATCCAAAGATTATACCACAACAGTAGAAATCAATGGTGGTACAGTAACTATTAAAATGGGTGCAGGAGATACAGATGGAATTGATTCCAATGGTAATTTATATATTAATGGAGGAACGATAAACATTACCGCAAATTCTCCATTCGATTATGATGGAGAAGGAAAAATATCTGGTGGAACATTAATCGTAAATGGTACAGAAACCACTCAACTTACGAATCAAATGATGGGTGGTGGAGGAAGAGGTGGACAAGCACCAAACCAAAATGAAAGACCAAATAGAGGATATGGTATGAGATGATGAGAATAGAAAAGATAGGTATATTATTAGTCACCCTAGGAATCATAACAATCCTCTTCTTTCTCTATAAAGGGGAAAAAATCAGTAGTGATTATGACTTCAAAGTATATTTTTTCAATGCCGGTAAAGCCGATGCAATTCTTTTATCAAAAAATAATCAATATATCATGATTGATACAGGAGAAGAATCCTTAAGTAATGAAATATTAGACTATTTTAAAAAAAATAATATTACCAAACTAGAATATCTAATCATTACTCATTTTGATAAAGACCATGTAGGCAGTGCTAGTAGTATCATAGAGAATATAGAAATAGGAGAAGTCTTACAAAGTAATAGTCCAAAAGAAAGTGATTATTATACAAAATATTTAAATGCACTAGAAGAAAAAAATATCATCCCAAGAACAGTATCTTCTAATTATTCAATAAGTCTTGATGATATTGAAATCACTGTGAATGGACCAGAAACAATTTATGAAAAAAATGAAAGTAATAATTCATCCTTAATAGTTTCAATGAATTATAAAAATACAAGTTTCTTATTCATGGGAGATAGTGAAAATGCAAGAATCAAGGACTTTGTTAGTAATAATACTAATACTTATGATTTTATCAAAATCCCATATCATGGAAACTATTTAAAGAGACTAGACAACTTATTAGAAAGCACAAAATCAAAGTATGGAGTAATAACTTGTTCGAGTACAGAAGGATGTGAAAAAGATACTTTAAATGTACTAAATACTTATAATATTAAATATTATTTAACCAAAAATGGTAGTATATCTGTATTATCAAACGGAAAAGATATTATCATCAAACAATAAGACTAGGAATATTTTTCTATTCTTTTATGGTATAATAAAGTAGAAAGGAATATCATATGAAAAAAATAGGTATCGTATATTATTCAATGTCAGGAAACGTTGAATATGTTGTAAAAAAAATAGAAAGGCAATTAGATGTAGATTTAATTCCCATCATACCAGTAAAAGAATATCCAACGAAAGGATTCAAAAAGTTCTTTTGGGGAGGAAAAAGTTCTGTTATGAAAGAAACACCCAATATAGAACCATATCAATTTGATGCAAGTAAATATGATGAAATAATAATTGGAACTCCCGTATGGGCAAGTTCTTTCGCTCCACCAATTAGAACATTTATAAAAGAAAATAAAGAGATATTAAAAAAGAAAAAACTATCAGTAATAATCTGTTATAGTGGGGCAGGAGCCGAAAAAACGATTCAAAAGTTAAAAGATTATATAGAAATCAAAGACTTTGCTAAAAAATGTATTCTAATAGATCCAAAAAGTAAGAATACAGAAGATAATAAAAAGAAAATAGAAAAATTTATCAAAGATTTATGATAAAAATAAGTAGTAGTGAGGAATAAGAAAATGAATAAGAAATTAGGATTTGGATGTATGAGACTTCCCATGAAAGGGGAAGAAGTGGATTATGAAGAGTTTAACAGGATGATTGATTACTATATAGAAAACGGTTTCAATTATTTTGACACAGCTCATGGTTATTTAAAAGGAAAAAGTGAAACAGCAATTAGAGATTGTCTTTCAAAAAGATATAAAAGAGAAGATTATATTCTAACGAATAAACTAACAAGACCATATTTTAATAAAAAAGAAGATATAAAACCATTCTTTGAAGAACAATTAAAATTATGTGGGGTAGACTATTTTGATTATTACTTAATGCATGCACAAGATAGAGACAACTATAAACATTTTATGAAACATGATGCCTATAAAGTCGCCCAAGAGTTAAAAGAAGAAGGAAAAATTAAACATTTAGGAATATCCTTCCACGATACAGCAGAAGTATTAGAACAAATACTACAAGAACATCCTGAAGTGGAAATCGTACAAATACAATTTAATTACTTAGACTTCAAAGACCCTAGTGTTCAAAGTGAAAAAGTATATGAAGTATGTCGGAAATATCATAAACCAGTTCTAATTATGGAACCAGTAAAAGGAGGAAGTCTAGTAAATCTTCCAGATACCGCTAAAGAAATATTAGATAACTTAAATAAAGAAAAACATCTAAGTTATGCAAGTTATGCCATTCGTTTTGCCGCATCTTTTGAGGGAGTAGAAATGGTATTATCTGGTATGAGTAATCTAGAGCAAGTAAAAGATAATACCAGTTACATGAGGAAATTTGAACCATTAAATGAGGAAGAACAAAAAGCGATTCTTCAAGTAGTAGAAGAATTAAAAAAATTAAATGGAATTCCTTGTACTGCCTGTCGTTATTGTGTTGAGGGATGTCCAAAAAATATTTCCATTCCAGATTTATTTGCTTGCTACAACGCAAAAGAACAATTCCATAATTGGAATTCTAATTATTACTATGGGGTTCATACCAAAACAAACGGAAAAGCAAGTGATTGTATCAAATGTGGGAAATGTGAAAAAGTGTGTCCACAACATTTAAAAATAAGAGAATTATTAGAAAAAGTAAGAGATGCTTTTGAATAGGAAAAGAAAACTGAGAGAAAAGTATAAAAGCAAGTCAATCAGAAATATTAAATAAGATATCAGTGAATTACCAGAAGCCTGCTTTTATGGAGAAGTTATTCTAGATGAAAACTCAAAATCTCTACATTACTTGCGAATAAACTAGACCTCTATCAAGAATTTAGTCCAGATGTATTAAAGTTTTCTGAACAATTTTTAAAAGACCCAGAAAAAGTAACCGAAGAAAAATATACAACAAGGCAACCAAAAGAACTAGAATCTCAACAAATTCCTAAAAAATAAAAGAATATCAAATTGAAGTGATATTC
>CAMOGG010000009.1 GCA_946614095.1 uncultured Caryophanales bacterium
GGTTGATTGTGGTGAAAAGTGGGGGATGAATATGTTTATAGGAGAATATCATCATACCATTGATGATAAAGGTCGAATTATTATTCCTGCTAAGTTTCGTGAAGAACTTGGATGCGAATTTATTATTACTAGGGGAATTGAAAATTGCCTTTTTGTCTATTCCATTGAGAACTGGAATAAAATTACCGATAAACTTAATTCATTACCATTTACCAAGAAAGATGCGAGAAATTTCATTCGTTTCTTTATGTCAGGTGCTACCAATGTAGAATTAGATAAACAGGGAAGAGTAAATGTGACTACTCCTTTGATTCAATATGCAGGACTTTCTAAGGATTGTGTTGTGATTGGAACTGGAGACCGATTAGAAATTTGGTCACAAGAAGCTTGGAATGGTTTCTTTGATTCTACTAAGGACAGTATGTCAGACATAGCCGAAAATTTATTTAACGAAAGTGTGAGCTTATAATGGAAAAACATATTAGTGTCTTGTTAAATGAATCTATTTCCTCCCTAAATTTAAAAGAAAATAGTGTCATTGTAGATGCGACTTTAGGCTATGGAGGGCACAGTAGTAACATCTTGGATAGAATAAGTAAGGGGTATTTATTCGCCTTTGACCAGGATAGTGAAGCAATTCGGCATAGTACCAGTCGATTGTCTTCGATTGGTACTAACTTCACTATCATTCATCGTAATTTCGTTTATATGAAGGAAGAATTACAAAAACTTGGTGTTGAGAAGGTAGATGGCGTGTTATTTGATTTAGGAGTATCTTCTCCACAATTAGATGAAGTGGAGAGGGGATTTTCTTATCATCAAGATGCTAGACTTGATATGAGAATGAATCAGGAGCAATCTTTATCAGCTTATGAAGTTGTGAATGAATATCCGAAAGAAAAATTGGCTTTTATTTTTAAAAAGTATGGAGAAGATAAATTTGCCAATAATATTGCGAAGAAAATAGTAGAATATCGTAGTGAAAAACCAATTGAGACAACTTTAGAATTAGTGGAAGTTATTAAAAGTGCTGTCCCAATGAAGTTTCGATTGGATAAGCATCCAGCTCGTCAAATCTTTCAAGCAATTCGAATTGAAGTAAATCAAGAATTGTCTGTGTTAGAACCTGCTCTGGAGCAAGCCTTATCTTTATTGAACATTGGTGGAAGAGTTGTTGTAATTACTTTTCATTCCTTAGAAGATCGATTGGTTAAAAAGTTCTTTCAAAGTAAGTGTAAGGTGGATGATAGAGTACGTGGATTACCAAATGTACCTAATGAGTATTTACCAGATTTTCGTCTCGTTTTTTCAAAGGCTATTCAGCCTAGTGAAGAAGAATTACAAGAAAATCCACGAGCTAGAAGTTCTAAACTGCGTGTTATTGAGAGAATAAAATAGGAGATGATTATTTGAAAAAAGTTAAAAAGAGGGTTAAAATGTCAAAATTTGAAAAGTTATTGTACTCTTTGGCTGTTTTTTTGTTAGTGGTATCTCCTGTGTCCATTGTTTTTTCGAAAGCAACTTTAGCGGAGATTAACTTTGAAGTGGAAAAGCAAAAAAAAGAAATTGAAAAACAAAAAAAGACAAATGAGTCATTAACAATGACAATTGATGAACTTGCTTCCTTAACGAAGATACAAGAAGTTGCAGAACAACAAGGTTTGAGTTATAATAATAATAATATAAAGTCTGTTACAGAAAATAACTGATACTAGGAAGTGGTAACTTGAAAAAAAAGAAGAGAAAAAATACAATTCGTTATTCGAGAATGGTGATATTGGGTTCTCTTCTTTTATTTTGCCTAATGATTGGAAGAGTAATTCAATTAGGTCTTTCGGCAGAAATTGATGGAGTTGATTTGAAAAAACTAGCAAGTCGTCGTACAACTCGTACGGATATAGAAGAAGCAAAAAGGGGGAGTATTTATTCTAGTAATGGAGATATTTTAGCACAAAATGTTTCTTCTTATAAATTAATTGCTTATTTAGATTCAAAGAGAACAACAAATGAAAAGAAGCCACAACACGTTGTAAATAAAGAAGAAACGGCTGAAAAGTTAGCTCCTATTCTTGGAATGGAAAAAGATGAGGTATTAACTTTTTTAAATAAAGAGGGTGTTTATCAGACTGAGTTTGGTACGAAAGGAAAAGGATTAAATGAACTAGCTAAAAAACAAATAGAAGATTTAAATCTACCAGGGCTTGGTTTTATTGAAAGTTTTAAGCGTTATTATCCAAAAGGAAATTTTGCTTCTTATACGGTTGGTTATACCAAGACTGTTAGTGATGAAGATAGTACAATTCAGGGAGAGATGGGAATTGAGAAACAATATAATGAAATCTTAAAAGGAGAAGATGGTTATACTACTTATCAGAAGGATTTACGTGGTTATAAGATTGCTGATACTCCTGTGATAAAAAAAGATGCAGTACAGGGAAAAGATATTTATTTAACAATTGATTCGAATATTCAGTTTTTTATTGAACAAGCAATTAATAATTCTGATCGTGATTATGATTGGGAATGGTTTCATATTACTATTTTAGATGCTAAGACAGGAGCTGTTTTAGGTACTTCTACTTCTCCTTCTTTTGATCCAAATAAAAGGGATATTTCTAATTATTTAGACATGTTATTACAGTCTCCTTATGAACCTGGTAGTACCATGAAGACATTTACGTATATGGCTGCAATGGAAAATGGTGTTTATAATGGTAGTGAGACCTATGAGTCTGGAGTTTATGTGACACAAGATGGTACGGAAATTGGTGACTGGAATCGTAATGGTTGGGGGGTTATCTCTTTTGATAAAGGTTATGCTATGAGTAGTAATGTTGGTGTTATTAATATGATTCATCGTCATATGTCTAGTGTAATGTTACGTCAGTATTATAAAAAACTTGGTTTTGGTAAAAAAACTGGTATTGAATTACCTAGTGAGTCGAAAGGTAATTTGGAGTTTAAATACGAAACAGAAATCTATAATGCAGGATTTGGACAAGGTATTACTACAACACCTATTCAGAATGTAAAGGCAATGACTCCACTTACAAATGATGGTATGTTATTGGAGCCTTTCTTGATTTCTAAAATTGTAGACTCTTCTACAGGAGATGTTGTTTTAGAAAATAAAAAAGATGAAATTGAAAGAGTTGCTTCAACTGAAACTGTTCAAAAGATGATTTCTTTGATGGATGATTGTGTCAATGGAATTGGAAATACTGGTAGTGGGTACCGAATTGATAGTGGAGAGTTGATTGGAAAGACGGGTACTGCTCAGATTGCGAATGAGAGAGGTGGAGGATATTTAAGTGGGAAGGAGGATATTATTTCTTCTTTCTCTGGAATATATCCAAAGAGTAATCCACAAGTTATTATTTATGCTTCTGTTAAACGTCCTAGTGGAGGTAGTCAAAAACCAGTTAGTAATGCAGTAAAGGAAATTGTTGGGAATGTTTCTAAATATTATGGAAATAGTGATAGTTCTACTACTTCTTTAGATATTTATAATTATACTCTTCCCAACTTTGTTAATTCTAAAGTAGAGTCTGTAAAAGTTTCTTTAGAGTCTAATCATATTCCTTATGCTATCTTAGGAAATGGAGAAAAAGTTGTGAGACAATCTCCAAATCGTGGAGAGGTTATTACTTCTAATGATACGATGTATTTAATTACCAATGATTCTAATTTGACAGTTCCTAATGTAGTAGGTTTATCTTCTAAAGTAGCAAAAGATGTTTTACAAAAAATGGGACTTAAAGTTCATTTAGAAGGTGTTGGTTATGTTACTGCACAGTCTGTAGGAGAAGGAGTTCCTATTACTACTGGTATGGAAATTCAATTGTCCTTAGCTCCAAAATATGTAGTGGATGGTTCTTAACATGAAAAAGAGTATTATTGTTGTAGTGGAAATACTTATTGTTTTGATTGCTGGTGGGGTTTATTTTGTGAAAGAAGTAATGCCTAATGTAAAAAATAAAATAGCTTCTCAGAATTTGATTTCTACAAAACAGTATCAGGGAATGGTAGAGGTTCAAATTGATAATCGAATTAATTTTGCAGTAGTATTCAATCAAGAAGGATTGATTTACCATATTTTTTACTTTGAACCACTTAGTACTTGTATTCGAGAAGTATCAATTCCTTCCTCAAAGAGTTTAGAAGAAGAAGTTTTTCTTATTATTGAAAAATTATATGATACTTCTATGATTCAGTCTAATTCTTCTTTTCTTTTTACATATTATGATACTGTTCCTAATTCTTTTTCTTCGAGTATAGAAAAAGCTTTTCATAAGTATCAAATTATAGCTCAAGTAAGAGAAGAAAACAGTACTTTATATGAAAAGGCTAATTCTTTAAAACTTTCAGGAAGTGATAAAAAAGTACTTCTATATACATTTGATTTTTATTCAAAAGATGTTTTATCTTCTATGGAAGATAATGCCTTTGATTTTGATCAAAAACGTTCTGTAGAACTTTCCAATACTGTATATATGAAATTAGAAAAATATGTTAGAGATCATCATATTCAAGAATTAGATCGAAATCAAAAAAATCTTTTGATTGAGAATGTTGCGGGAGATAAAAATGAATTATTTTATCCAGATACTAATAGTTGGTTTATTGTTTCAGGTGGGAAAATCACTGCTTATATTGAATTTACAAGACAAGATATAACATATGGTTATTGTTATCAAGGAGCAATTGATTTAAAGAAAGAAGGGGAATGTTAGATGAAAAAATTGATTAATATTCGTAATAGTGTAATTATTATTCTTTGTATTACGATTATTTGCATGGCTTTTGGCTTTATTGTTATTTCTATGGAATTGAAAACGGAAAAGGATCGTGTTCCTTCTTTTCAAGTGGTTTTTTCTAAGATAGAAAAAATATCTTCTGTTAAGGGATCTACAATTGAGCCAGTTGGAAATGCTGATATAGATGAGAATGGTAGCAAATTGTATTTACAGTTTGAATTGAATGCTGTTCATGATGAACTTATTTATCTTGCGACGATTCGTAATAATGGTACAATACCTGCGAAGATTGTTGATATTATGAAAAGTCCTGATTATGAAAAAGAAACATTTTCTAAAATGATTCAACCTGTTACTATACAACTTTCTGATTATCAAAATAAGATTATTCAACCTAACGAAGAATTGGATTTAAAAATTATTGTATATTATAATGCTTCTACTGGTGCAGGAGGTAAAAGAGGCTTTCAATATGATTTAGGGATACTTGCGGAGTCAGCTATTCAATAGTTTGACATCCTTTTTGTTTTTGATATAATTAAACTAGTAGGAGTGACCGTTATGAAAAAAAGAGGAAAAATTGTTCTATGTTTTCTTGTCTTATTCATATTAGCAATTGCTAGTATATGGATTGGGATTTATTTTAATCATTTGAGTTCTCCAAAGAATATTATGAATCAGACGATTGATGGAGTTGGTGCTCGGTTACAATTATTTTTACAAGATAGTACTTCTCATTACTTAGGGGATACTTTCCATTTAGAAAGTAAGATTCAATTTCAGCTTGATAGTGAAAAATTAATGAAAGATAAAGAACATGATGCAGAATCTTTAAAAAAATATCGAATGATGCAGAATCTTAGTAAGATGCAAAGTACTCTTACTGTTATGCAAGATGGAGATAAAAAACAAGCATTGCTTTCTCTTCAACAGGTATTAGGAAATGAAGAGGTATTAAATGCAAAATATGTTATTGATAATTCTACCAGGTATTATTTTGTAAATCGTGTTTTAAAGAATTATGTAAATGATGGAAATTGTAGTTATTTTGAAACATTAAATTCTGATAACACATCTTTGGATAATATTTATTATTTGTATTCTTTTATTGAGAATTCTCTAAAAGAACAATTAAAAGATGAGTATTTTCAGGTTTATCGTGTTGAAGAGAACATTGGTGAAGAACGTAAAACTGTTAAACAAGTATCATTAAAACTTACTGATAAAGTTATTAGGAATATATTAAAAGGAGTTTTAAAAGACTTAAAAGCAGATGAAAAAGCTTGTAAAATATTGACAGGGATTGATGATCATTTTTCAAAAAGAAAGATATCTAATAAGACCACTTTTTTAGATTCTGATGAGTCATATACTATTCACATTTATACTTCTACTGTTTTTTGTAAACCATTGAAGTATGAGGTTGTTCATTTAAAAGGAGATACTAAATCTAGTGTTTCTTATGAAGGAAATGATGTACAGGGAGATTTGTATTGGATAGAAAATGATCAAGTACAAAAAAGATTGGCTATTCATTTTCAAGATAGGAAATTTGATTTTTTGATTTACAATTCTAAGGATCAAAAAATTGGTTCATTTGAATATGATAGAGATCAAAATGGAGTTTCCTTTGATTTTCATTATGATGATTCTATTCAAAAATATAACTTCATATATTCTTCTAAATATGAGAATGTAAGAAAAAATTCTTTTATTAATCATCAAAAATTGTCTATGAAAGTTGTTCATGATAAAGTTGGATTGTTAGATGGAGTTATTACAGTAGATACTGAAGGCTCTCGTAATGCCAAAATGATGGAGGATGTTTCCAATGCTGTATTAGCATCTACTTTGAGTGAAGAGCAGAAAAATAGTTTTAATCATGTTTCACTTTCAGTACTAGAGCGCTTAAAAAAATAAAGTATTATTAAGAGGAGATTATATATGGAAGATAAGAAAAAGAAGAAGAAAAAGAAAAAAAAGAAATCATTTTCTTTTCATGACTTTATTCGTTCTGAAAAAACTTTACTAGGAATTTTTTGTAGTTTATTATTGGTAGTTGTAATATTATTTGTCTTAGTTTTCCAAAAAGAAAAAGAATTAGAAGAACATCCTATTGCGAATATGGTAATTCCTATCTATAAAGATTCTTCTGACTATCACTTTAGTATTAGTGCTAAAGCATTATCTGAAAAAAAACAATATGTTTTTAAAATTACTAATTATAAAGATAAAGATGTTAATTCAGAGGATGTACATTATCGAATTACAGTAGAAAATGATACAAATTCTCTTATTCGACTTGTGAAGGATGATACAGAGGATAATTTAATGACTGATGAGAGACGTACTGTGATTGACGGGGGAGTTTTAACAAAAAGTTCGGAAGAAGAAGATGTTTATCAAGTTACAATGATTTCTCATGGAGAACTAGATGATAATCAATTTATTCGAGTGGAAGTTTCTAATGAAAATGAAGAACAATCTTAAGCATGTAGGACATGCTTTTTTTCTGTTTTTATGGGTGTTCATTCATTGACTTTTTATAGCTATAATGATACACTTAAGTAGAATATTCTAAGAGTCGGAGGAGTTTCATGGATTTTGATATTAATGAAGAAAAAATAACAATAGAAAAAAATGGTAAAAAAATAGAATGTGATATTTTATTTACCTTTGATTCAGAAGATACTATGAGATCTTATATTGGATATACGGATCATAGTGTGGCTTCCAATGGTAGAAAAAATATTTTTGTTTCTGCTTTTAATCCCTTTAGTAAAGAACCTAAATTAGAAGATGTAAAAGATCCTAGGGAATTGGACATGGTTCAAGAAGTACTAGAAGGTATCGCAGATGGAGAGTTTGAATAGGAGGATTTAGGATGAATAGTATTGAGTATATTGAAGAAGATGTAAAAGAAGAAGTTGCGGTATTGTATCTAGATCCTAGTCGTAACGGAAAATTTGAAAATGAAGAAATATTTGATTTGATTCGAGCAGCAGGAATTGATTTTCAAGATGGGGATGAATTTGAAATTGTTCCTCGTGATGAAAATGGTGTTGCAAGAGTTGTTGTTTATCGTCATGTGAAGAGACAGGTTCCTTATAAAGTAGAAAGAACATTGATTGGAACTTTTCCGTTAGATGCTAATTTACAAACGGATGAGACTCAAAGAGATAGAGCATATGCCTTGATGCATTTGGCTGGACTTGATGTTGAAGATGAATCAAAGTTTGAAATCGAAACTCAAAAAGATGAGATGGGAAGAGTTATTGCTTATGTTGTTTATCAAATACAAAAGACTCCATTACAAGAAGATAAAAGTATTGTATTAGTTTCATCAGATCAAAATCAAAAGATGGATACAATTGAAGATATGCGTCGTTCTTTAGAAGAGTTAAAAGTCATTCGAGCAAGTCTTAATAATATAAGTGATGAAATTGAAAAAAAGAAAACGATAGAAACTTTGGTTAATGGGATTCAATCTTTAGAAGAAAGAGTTGATCATCCTGTTTCTATTTTGAAAGATTCTATTTTAGACCAAAAAATGAAAAATGTTGAAGTTGGAGTAGAAGCTTTAAAAAATGGTTTAGTTAGTATGATTGATTCTGTATCTTTACAAAATAAATCTTATAAAGATCAAGTTGATGAACCAATTCCAACGAAAATGGCTGATTTATTAAAAAATGAGATTATCGATTTAGATCAGAAAATTAATGATTTAGAAGAAGAAATTCAAGCTTTATTAGCAGAATATGAACAGTCAGAATCTCGTTTTGAAGAAGTAGAAGAAGAATCTAGAGATAATGAAGATGCATTGTTAAGTGAAGAAGAACAAGATGAAAAGAACGTTCAAAAGATGAAAAAAATTGTAGATGAGAATAATATTTCTAGTGCAATTCTTCGAATGATAGATGATGATAAAAAGAGATTAAATCTTTTAAAGGGAAAAAGAAAACTAAAACAAGCTGATTTAGAAAGAGCAGAAGCTTTGGACTTAACAGTTGAAGAGTACTTAGAAATACAAGATGCTGTTGGTAGAAAGAAAATTGAAGAAGCTTTGATGTCTAGAAAAGGACTTTTAGATATTTTTCACAAACCTGCAAAAGAAAGAACTTCAGAAGAAAGTGAAAAGCTTCGCTTGGCAAAAGATGAAATCTTTAAAGAAATTCATGAAAAACGTCAAGAAGAGTCAATGTCCGTATTTGATGCGATTCAAGTATTATATCATTTGGATTTAACATTCTCTCAAGGAGAACATCCTAAAGTATTAAAAGTATCTCAAAGAGATGTAGATATGATGGAAGAGATGAGTTCTCATACACCTACTAAGATTGCTGGTAAGCCTTCATCTAATACTGTAGATTATGTTCCCGATGAGATGCCAGAGGATATGAAAGATACTGTTGATTCAGAAGATGAAGATCATTTAGGATTTACAGAAAAAATTGCACTGTTTAGAGATGTTTATACAGGAGAAATATATATTCGGGAATATGGACTAGATCGATTTAACTTAATTCCTATAGGTCCATCAGTCAAAATTAATGGAGCTTTGTGTTATCCAATAACAGAAGAAGACGCTCAAAGAATCGTAGATAAACAGAATAATCAATATTCTCCATATGTAGTAGTTAGTAGAGGAATAGAATCTGTACAGGCATCTGATCGAAAAGAGTCTTTAGAATCTATTATTTATATTAAAAAATTATTAGATTATGTAAAAGAACATAACATTAGTATCTATCATTATTATGTTGATCTTGCTAATCATTATCGTGAAGATAAAGACTTTGTTCCAGAAGAATTTGAATTGCATAATCCATTCTTAAAAGAAGAAGATTATGAAAATTTAATTCAAAGTAAAGAAGAAAGAATCAGTCAGTATTTTGCTAGTGCAATGCGTCGAGTTATTGATTTTCATTTAGCAGAATATCGAGATCCTAAATTTCATAAGAGTGAAGAACGGTTTGAAGTAGAACTTCATCAAGATGAATATTTTGAATATGGTGAACATTATTATGTAGAGTTCCATTATACTAATGAAGAACAAAAAAGAAAGATTTTTGAATTATTTGAAAAGAAACTTCTTCCAGCTTATGGAGCACATTCTGATCGCTTTGATCAAAAATTAGAGTACATTATGCCTTACTTAGTTGATGATGAAGGAAACTTTACAGTTGATGAGACTAATACAATTGGTGGTACTAGTATTCCAGAAGATTTGCTAGATGAGTTTATGAAAATCTTTATTGAAGAAGAAGATGCTACTTTAATTGTTGGAGATGAGCAAATGAGTGAATCATTTGATGAAGAACGTTTCCATACAATGATTGCTAAATTAGCAGAAGAGAAAAATTATTCTCAAGAGGAAGTACAAGAATATATTAAAAAATTATCTGATTATACACTAAAAAATAATATTAGTGTACATGATTATTATAAAAATTTAGCAAAGTCTTATCGAGAAAAAGATCACTTTGAAGCAGAAGATTTTGAAAAAATGAATCCTTTTATCGATAAAGACAAATACCAAAACTTAATTACTAATGATCAAGATAGTATTGTTGATGATTTTGCAGATGAAATGAGTCGTATTGTTCAAGAACAAAGAAATGATAAAGATCTTATTGATTTGACTGATACAAAAGAACAAGATGATCATGAGACTGTTTCTGTTTATCAAGATAGGGATAATGATGATGAGAAGTATTTACAAGATAAAGATCTTTCAAAATATAAAATAGATCCAATTAGTGGAGAATTCAATATCAATGGGGATCCAAGTTATCGTATTAGTGAAGAAGACTTTAATCGATTGAAGAATGAATTAGACGAGAAGAAAATTCCACTTCAAACAAAAGATGTTCATTTAGGAGATAAAAGAGATCTTATTGATAAAATAGTTTTCTATCAAGATGCTGATAATCATAATGATATTTATGTTAGTAAATATGTTTTAACTCGTTTTCATATAGAACCTACTAGTGAGGAGAAAGAAGCTCAAGATCGATATGTTTTCCGTATTCGTGAAGAAGATGCTCAATATATTATTGATCATCAAGATAATCAATATTCTCCTTATAAAGTAGAAGTTAGAACGATTCATTTTGGAAAAGATGATTCTTTAGAAGATGATAGTAAAGAATTAATATTATATCGTGATTTAGATGATAATAATCAAGTTTATTCTTCTGAAGCTATTTTAAATTTCTTCCATATGATTCCAGAGGGAGAAGTAACTGTTATTGAAGGAGAACCTTGTTATAAGATTGATACAACTACTGAACAAGAAATGCAACGTTTGGCCAATTCTAGTAAAGATCCTAAAGTAGTGATTCATTATCGTGATGTTCATTTAAAGAAAAAAGATGATTTTGATGTGGAATATATTCCATTATTTCGTGATGTTGATCATGATAACCAATTGTATGCTAATCCTACTATTTTAGAAAGATTTGGATTGAAACCAGAAGGGGATTCTCAATTGATAGGTGGACTTGAATGTTATAAAGTTCTTCCAAAACAATTTGAAGTTATTCAGCAAAAAGTAGATGAGAGTGAGAATCCTAAATTAGCAATTCAATATATTGATGTCCACGTAAAAGATCCTGTTGGTCCAGAACCACCTGAACCACCAGAGGATCCAATTGAAGAAGAAGAGAAACCTCGAAAAGGAGAAATTCATTATCAAACTGTTATTCAAAAGCTTACTGAAGGTTTAGATCATTTAGGAGTAAAGGGAGCAAAACGTTTCCGTGCATCTAATGTTTCTGTTCGACAAGCTGCTTCTGAATTACGTACAGGTAATTGGTTATATAATGTATTTGGATCTATTCCGGGAGTGGTTACAATGCCATTTTTATGGTTTAGAAAAATCGGTGCTAAGTTGATGCTAAGACAAGATGTAAAGGCAGACTATGAAGAGTTACAAAGACGTTTAGATGAAGATTTATCAGAGGAAGAATTAGAAGTATTGTTCCAAAAATATCGTGGTAGCAATGCTATTGCTGATATGAATCCTTCTATTAATTCTATGATTGCTGATCGTATGCGTCGTTATGTATTAGAAAAAGTAGAACGTATCAACGCTGTTATTAAAATTCAATATGCTAGTTTATTTGGTTATTTAGAGCAAATTAAAGCTATTGAAGAACAATTACAAAATACTGGAATTGGTGAGGCAGAAGTAGAAGCTTTAATGAATCAAAGAAAAGATCTAGTTGGAGTAGCAGCTGATTGTGCGAGAAATATTTCTAGTATGCGTGATGAAGGTATTCAACTACTAAGTGGTGGAGGTTTACATTCTTTTGAAGAAGATATGAAAGCAGTAGATTCTAAGATGAATTATGTTGGATATCGTTTTGCAAAAGCTGGTAAGTTTGATCATAAAACACAAGAATTGCTTGCACAATTTGGACAAGGATTTAATGATGCTTTGGCAAATGATGATGATGAAGCTATTTTAGAGAATTTCTTAAATTATGAAGCTTGCTATTATGATAATACTGAAATTCGAAATAGTATCTTTGGTAAGAGAAGTGTTGGTACAAAATACTATACTCCTTTAGTAGAAGTATTAGATTATAAAGATGATCCGTTTATTCGTAATTTACTTTCTACTGTTGCAATTGTATCTTCTGCTGTTAGTGCAGTAAATGCTTATCATGTTCATAAGACAGAAGCAGATAGAGTTTTACAAGCACAACAACAAGAAGCTCAAAAAGTTAATGCTCATAATAATGATGCTATTAATCAAGCTCATCAAGTGGGAAGAAATATCGAAGGACATCGTCAAGAAATGATTGATGGAATGGAAAGTCAAGTTCATCATGGTGTAGATGAAGCTGCACTTGGACTTGAGCGTAGTGCTTTAGATGGTACGGCGAATCCTGTAGGATGGAATTTAGGTGGTAATTATTCTTCTATTGATCAAGCAAATCATGTATTCTATAATAACTTCCATCAAGATGTTTCTAGTAGAATTAATGATGTTGCTGCTCGTTATGGTGCTGGTTCGATTGATCAGATGCAAGCCTTAAGAGAAATGGCAACAATTGCAAATGATTCTCAGAGTACATTAAATAGTGTTGTCAATGATTGTCTTACTACATTAAGAGATTATGCTCAAAATCATCCTCAATTTGATTTAGCTGGTATTGAAGAATCAATGAGTTATATTGTGTCAAATCCAGATGCGATTATGCAAATGAATAACGGTGTAGTGGATATTATGGAGCAAGCAGGAACTTTATCTGGTTTAAGTGCTGCTCAAATGACTGCTTTATCTTCATTACCAAGTGATATGCTAACAACTATTATTTCTGCTGCATCTGCCGCAACGTTAGCTTTACATGTTTCTTCTAGCTTGTCTCATCAATATGGACATAGAGGACATTATGGTAATGAAGTTACTGATATGATGGAAGACTTCTTAGAGGGAGAAGAAGTTCCTGTAGAAGAAGAGGAAGAAGAACATCATCATACTCGTTAATGAAGAAGACTTTGGTCTTCTTTTTCTTTTAAATGAACTTTACTAAAATAATGAATTAGGATATGATTATAGAGAGGTGATTATTATAATACTGATATGGTATCCAAAATGTAGTACTTGTAAGAAGGCTAAACAATACTTAGAAAAAAATAATCTTTCTTTTGAAACTCGTGATATTGTTTTAGAGACCCCTAGTAAAGATGAGTTAAGAAAATATGTTTCTTTAAGTGGAAAAGATACTCGTAAATTTTTTAATACTAGTGGAATGAAATATCGAGAATTAGGATTGAAAGATAAACTTTCTAATATGAGTGAAGATGATATGATATCTTTACTATCAGGAGATGGAATGTTAATTAAAAGGCCAATACTAGTAACAGATAACAAAGTATTGGTGGGATTTCAAGAAAAAGAATGGAGTGAATTAGATGAAAATAATTAAATGTAAAAATGGTAATATTATGATGACTTTAAAAGAAGTAGAAGATGTTTCTGATAAAGTAATAAAATCAAATGATGTAGATGCATCTTTTGAAAAACATGTTCCTCAATATGAGATTAATAAAGATACTGTTTTAGTGTTTGTTAATCATGTAATGGAAGAAGATCATTATATTGAATGGATTATGGTTGATTATGGCGATAAACAAATTATAAAGCATTTTGTGCCTGGAGATGAGCCAAAAGTTGAGGTAGATTATCAAGATGGTATGATTGCCTATAGTTATTGCAACAAACATAGTTTATGGGTAAATCAAGAAATTACAAAGTAATCTAATCATTTCGTTAATAAGAATTTAGGAAGAGATACTTCCTTTTTTGACTTAAAAAAAAGTGTGTTAATGTATCAATCATTGGTGATGTATATGAAAGAAAACTCAATTAACAGTTTATTTTCCTTTTTTCCTAATTACTCAGAAAGAAAAATAAGAGATGCTGTTTTTCGTTTACGTTATGATCAAAGAATGCTTATTTTTACTGCTTTTGGTGAAGATTTGAATCAAGGTTATCAAAAAAATCACTTATTAGAAACTCAAATTCGTATGATAGATTCTATTCTTCAAGATATCCTTCCTAAGCTTTTAAAAAATCCTGATTTAGAAGTTAGGAACAACTTGAGATTAGTTGATTATTTTCCTGAGTATTCTTTTGAAGAAATTATCTTTGTCATAGAACAGTTAAGTTATGATAAACAAGAGTTATTCAAAAAAGCGTTTGATGATGATTATCGTGATTATTGCTGCAGCTATTTATTAAGCAAAAATGAAAAGAGTCGATTATATTATCTTATTCATCATGATCTCTTAAAGAAATTGGAAGAGAGGCAAATTTCAAATAATGATTCTAATAAAGTAGAAGATCGGGAAAGAATCAAAAGAAGAATGAGAAGAAATCTTTTTCAATCAAAAAGTAATCATAAGAGTAGTATTTCTCATTATCAGCATACTTCTATTAGTAGAGAAGATGAAATTGATCTTATTAAAAAAGCAAAATTATCCTTTTATTATGCTGTTGGTGAGGAAGAGGGAGAGCAGTATTTAAACTATTATTTAGAAGCTTTTCCTAGTGAAAAAAAGAAGTATCAAGAAATTATTTTTAGAATAAAAGAACTTAAAAATTTTATTTCCTTAGAGGATAATTTAAAGTTTCAAAATGAATTAGCGCAATTAGAAGAAAAAAGAAAAGAATTATTAGAACAGTATATTGAAGATTCTAAAATTTATCGAGAGTTATTTTTAGAAAATAATTACCGATTTGTTTTAAGTCTTGTTTCTAAAGTTAATCGTGGAAGTGTTTCTTTGGATGATGTAGTATCAGAAGGAATTATTGGACTAATGAGGGCATTACAAAAATATGATGTAGAATTTGGAAACAGATTTTCTACTTATGCAGTATGGTCCATTACGAATTATGCAAGAAGATATGTTTTAAATAATCGAAGTGATATTCGAATATCTCGACACTTAGGTGAAAAAATCAATCGGATTATGAAAGTATCTAATGAATTATATTATACTCTTCAGCGTGATCCTACCATATCAGAACTAGTAGATGCAACTGGTTATCCAGAGAAAGAAATTAAAAGATTATTAGAATATTATCAATTATCAAATGTTTCTGGATTAGATGATTTAGTAGGAGAAGATGCTGATATGAAAGTATCCGATATGATTGGTGAAGAAGATTCTGGTTTTGAAAAGATTGAAGATGATATCTTTTCGGAACAATTTCAAAAGTTGATGGATCTTGCTAAATTATCGAGAGCAGAAAAGTTTATTCTAAGAAAAAAATTTGGTTTAGATGATGGTATTACTTATACATTGAAAGAAGTCGCAGAACAGATTGGTTCTTCTTATGCTTCCGTTTATAATATGGAGTCTAAAGCTTTAGATAAAATAAAAAAAGCTGCTATAAAAGTTGGATTTTTTGACTATAATCAAATCAATGAAGATATTCAGATTGAGTCTAATTTCAAACAACTAAAAAAATCTTTTTAAAGTTTTTCTTTACTTTTTCTTTAAAATCATGTATATTGATTTTGACGTTTTTGCAATTAAGCTAGATATTCAAGACCCTAGGTCATATGAATATGTGGCTTTTTTGCGTTGGAAAGGAGTGATGAAAAAATGTCATTCATCGAGGTTAAACAGATATCGAAAACCTTTCGAGTCGCGAAGAAAAAAAGTGGCTTGAAGGAAGCTATCAAATCATTCTTTAAACGAGAATATTTGATTGTGAAAGCAGTAGAAGATGTTTCTTTTTCTATTGATGAAGGAGAAATTGTTGGTTACATTGGACCAAATGGAGCAGGAAAGAGTACAACGATTAAAATTCTTAGTGGTATTCTAAATCCTGACTTTGGAGAGTGTAAAATTGCTGGGATGACTCCTTGGAAGGAGAGAGTAAAATATGTCAAAAACATCGGTGTTGTATTTGGACAGAAAAGTCAACTTTGGTGGGATATTCCAGCAGAGGATACTTTTGACTTACTACGAGATATTTATGAAATCCCAGAAGAAGAATATCAGTCTACGAAGAATGATTTAATTAAAAAATTAAATCTAGAAGATATCATAAACATTCCGGTTAGACAATTAAGTCTAGGACAGAGAATGCGCTGTGAGATTGCGGCATCGTTGTTGCATAATCCAAAGATTTTGTTTTTGGATGAGCCAACGATTGGATTAGATGCAGTGTCAAAACAGTTAGTGAGAGATTTTATAAAAAGATTGAACCATGAAAAACATACTACTATTATTCTCACATCTCATGATATGTCAGACATTACAACACTCGCAAAACGAATTATCTTAATAGGAAATGGTAAGGTATTATATGATGGAAGTTTAAAAAAACTAAAAGATCAATATGAGACAGAAACTACTGTTTATGTAAAAACAAAAGATAAATTAGATATTCGAAAAAAAGGAATTTTAAAAAAGAGTAAAACGAAAGATGGTTATCAGTTACTCGTTCAAACCAAAGAATTATCCATTTCAAAATTATTACCTTTGCTATCTCGAAAGATTGAGATAGAGGATATTGAAATTGAAAATGAAAGTATTGATCAAATTATTGTGAAATTATATGAGGATTATCAAATATGAAAGCTTATTTTACTTACTTTAAGCTCAAATTTATTAGTGGATTACAATATCGAAGTGCAGCATGGGCAGGAATTGCGACCCAATTCTTTTTTGGATTTGTTTATGTCATGATTTATATTGCTTTTTATGATTCAGGAGGAGAAAATCTTCCTATGAATATTCATCAGGTCATTACTTATTTATGGTTGAATCAATCTTTACTTGCTTTAGTAAATCAATTTAGTAAAGATCAAGAATTATTTAAAATGGTAAAAGATGGGACTATTTCTTATGAATTAGCTCGTCCAAAGAACTTATATTTTATGTGGTATTTTAAAGTCTTAGGACAAAGACTTTCCAATGTTGTATTAAGATTCTTTCCACTTATTCTTGTAACATCTTTGTTACCAAAACCTTATACTTTTGGAGGACCTAGTAGTCTCTTTAACTTTCTCTTATTTTTGATTTCTCTTACGATTGGTACGTTATTAGTAACAGCTTTAACGGTTTTATATCCTATTATTACTTTAACTACTATGAGTGAAAAAGGAATTGTCAATATTATGATTAGTATTGCTGATATCTTGTCTGGATTAGTTGTACCAATTCCATTTTTTCCATTGTTCTTACAAAAGATTTCTAAGTTTTTACCATTTCAATACATTAGTGATTTACCATTCCGAATCTATGTAGGAAATGTTGATATTTTATTTGGAATTCATGGAATATTTATTCAAACAATTTGGTTTATTATTATAGTTTTTTTTGGATTTTCTTTGATGAAGAAAAATTTAAAAAGAGTTGTTGTTCAAGGAGGGTAGATGAAAATTTATGTAAAAGCATTAGGTATGCATTTAAAAAGTGAATTAGAATATCGAGTTAATTTTATTTTATCGTTTCTTTCTCAAATATTAGTATTTTTTACTTATTATTTTGTTATTCTTTCTTTATTTACAAAATTTTCTCATATTAAAGGATTTTCTCTTTGGGAAGTATTATTATGTTTTTCTATTATTCAATTTGGATTTTCTTTTAATGAAGTATTTGCGAGGGGAGTTGATAAATTTGATGAGTTGATTATTCGAGGGGATTTTGATTTATTGTTGATTCGTCCTAGAAACATATTACTACAAGTATTATGTAGTGATAGTGATTTTGTAAAAGTATCTAGAATTATTCAAGCTATTATTGTTTTGATACTATCTATTATTCATTTAGATATTCAGTGGAATATTCTTAAAGTCTTTACGTTATTTCTTATGTTAGTGTCATCATGTGTTATCTTTTTTGGAATATTTTTAATGGCTGCATCTTATTGTTTTTATACAATACAAGGATTGGAAGTAAGGAATGTATTTACAGATGGTGGAAAACAGATGGCACAGTATCCAATTGGAGTTTTTCAAAAAGGATTTGTTTTATTCTTTACTTTTATCATTCCATATGCCTTTGTCAATTACTATCCATTACTATATTTATTAGGAAAAAAAGAACAATATTATTATGGATTATCTCCATTATTAGTATTTCTTTATTTAATTCCTTGTATTATGATGTTTTATCAGGGAATGAAACGATATACTAGTGTAGGCTCTTAGAGCCTTTTTTTTTAGATATTTTTCTCATAGAGTGATGGTATGAAGATACTAAGGATTTATTTGCTTGCTTTTTGATTGTGAGAGGTGTTAATTTATGATAAAATATAAGAGGTGATAGTATGAAATTAACTGCTGCGAAATGTCCTAGTTGTGGTGCTGATATTAAGGTAGATAGAAGTTTAAAGTTTACGAAGTGTGAGTATTGTAATAGTAGAATTGTAGTGGAAGATGCTATTGAAAATTTGATTCAAGTGGAATTTAAGGATATTCCTACATTAGAGAATTATATGAAACTTGGAGATCGATATTATAAAAATCAAGAATTTGAAGAAGCTTATCAAGCATATTCTAAAGCAGAACAAATTGATCCTGATAATCCCTTTGTTGTTCTTCGAAGAGGTCTTTCTCGTTCTATGGCAACAGATTATAATCATTTTGAAATAACTTCTGCGATATCTGGTTTAAAAACAGCTATTTCCTTAATGAAGAAGATGTCTTTTTCTTTGAAAGATATTAATCAAAGTATCGATGAGACGGGAAGAGTATTGGTTGTATCTAGAAATTATTTATTAGATGTTTATCAATCTCATCAATTTACGATGGATCAGACGATTGGATATATTGAGAGATTAGAATCATGTTTAGATGGTTTTTACTATTTAGATAGTGTAGTAGAGAAAGATTCTGTTTTAGAACAAAATATTGTGAGAAGCATTGTTGAGACAATAGATATAATTTTAGGAAAAGCAAATGAATCTAATTATCAATTGGATCGTTCTTTTGTAAAAGATTTAAATAGGAAAAGAAAAGAGTACTTTTCAAGAATAAAGGGAGAGTTTTCTACTAGTCATGTTTCTATGAAAGGAAAGGTTGTTGCTGTACAAGATAATAAGCATTCCATTCTTTATGATATTTTATGTTATTTGATGATTTTCTTTTTAGGGATTATGTTTTTGGGTTCTATTTTTACTCATGAATCCATTCTTATTATTTTTGTATGGATTCTTTCTATTATTAGTTTTATTCCTCCTATTAAAAAACTGTTTATCAAACGTTTTGGAGTTGGACTAGGTTGGATTGTGATTGCTGTTCGAATTCTTTTATTAGTCCTTGCTTTTTTGATATTAGCAAGTGGGGAAAATGCATTTGAGAATACTTATCGTGGAGAAGATGGTATTACGATTACTTTTGATAGTGGAAAATTTACTTTGAAGGACCATAAAACTATTATAGAAGGAGAATATCATTGGGATACAAAAGATAATGATTATTATATTCATGTACAAGGAAATGATAATCTAAATTATGAATATCGATATCGTGAGACTTCTGATGGGGGAAGTTTGTGTTTACTTCTTAATAATAAGTGTAGTAGTATCTATTTACCAGTTGACTAAAAGTCAACTTTTTTCTTTTATAAAAGGGTATTATAACAATTGACTTTTGTATAAAAATCTACTATAATATCCGGCATAGGAGGCATCTATGAATACGGATTATAATTTATATAAAATTTTTTTATATTTATTTGAAGAAAAAAGTATTTCAAGAACAGCTGCGAAACTATATGTTTCTCAACCTGCTATTAGTTATAGTTTAAAAGAATTAGAAAATCAATTGGGCTATACTTTGTTTTATCGTAATTCCAAAGGAATTGAACCTACGGTAGAGGCAAAAGAATTATATGGATATATTTCTACTGCTTTTAATATTTTAAATGATGCGGAAGAGCATATTAAAAATTTAAATAATTTAAATATTGGTTGTATTCGTATTGGAACACCTTCTCATATTGGAATCTTTTATTTATCTTCCTATATTGCAGATTTTAGAAAACTTTATCCTGGAATTAAGTTTGAAATTATTTGTAAATCTACTTCTGATATGGTAGAGATGTTAGAGACTCGGAAACTTGATATAATAGTTGATACATTACCAATTAATAGTAAGAAAAATGTTACTAAAGTAACATTATCTAAGTTATATAATTGTTTTGCTTATAATAAGAATATTTTTAAAGATGTTGATATTCAGTCAGTTGAAGATTTATCCAAATATCCTTTAATATTACCTAGTGCTACTTCATCTATTCGATTAAAGTTAGATGAATATACGGAAAGTAAAAATACAATTTTGAATCCAGTTGTAGAATCTTGGACAACAGAGATTATGTTAGAGATGGTAAGACAGGGAGTTGGGATTGGCTACTTTATTAAAAATGTTATTGATACACAAGATGATAAAGAGAATTTTAAAGTTATTACTTTTAATAATGATTTACCTGCAGTAGATGTATGTTGTGTATATATTGATGACTTTTTAACGGTAGCTACTCGTAAGTTTGTAGAATTAATAACGAATCAAAAAGTGGGTGAGTAGTAATATGGATTTTTTATTAAGTGATGAGAAAGAAATTTCTAGTAGTGATTATGAAATTAGAAAAAAATTATATGAAGAGTTTGCTGATTTACCAGTTTCTTTTGTATCAAAGATGCGTCATCTACAACCACAAGTAGGATGTTTTAATCGTTGTAGTTTTTGTAGTAAATTTTCTGTATGTAAAAGTGAATATTGGACTCTTTCTACTCTTCGTAATATTATTAGTGCTTTAAAGTATACTTCACAAAATTATACGAAAGATGATTTATTACTTTCATGGGATAGAAGAGAACATCGAGTAGGAGTTATTTTTCCTTATTTAAATAATGATATTGCAGCTTATCCTTATTTAGACCAATACATTGATTTATGTTATAAGGAACTTGGGGTTAGAACTCGTATTTCTACTGTTGGATTTTCTCGATATAATAAAGAATTAAACCGAGTACATCAAAATATTTGTTCTAAAGAGTTATTATATGCTTTAGGAGGAGTGCGTTTATCGATTTGTCAGTATGGACGTGTTTGGGAAGAGGCAGGAGAAAATAATTCTTTAGAAGATTATACGAAGGATATTGCTAATTTTTTAAATATTTATAAACCTTATTATGAGAAGTTTGGTTCTGGTTCTCGTAAAATGTGTGCAGAAATTCGTTTTTCTCCATTAATTCAAAAAAGGAAAGTATTTGTTTTTTCTTATCACCATAAAATGGTTATTGCAACAGGAAATTATTTTTTTATTTCTTGTGGTGAAGATGTTTCTTTAAAAGAATGTCACGTCATTGATCCTTATAAACATTCTTTAAAATTAAGTGAAGAAGCTGTATTATTTGATGAGTATCATTTGAATTTTGAAGTTTCTTCTGAGGAAGAAATGATTCAATATTTAGATAGTAATCTATTGGAAGTTGATAGAGTAGTAGAAGTCTATTTATTTGAAAATAGAGATGGTATTTATTATGCAATTAATCCTAAGCTTTCGGACGATGGAAATTATAGTATGAATATATATCCTAAGACTGATGTACGTAATGAGAGTGGTTATATTATCACAGAAAGATTCTTTTTAAATGCTTTATATAATTTTAAAAAGAAAAGAGGAGTTCGTCTTAGAGATTCTATTTCAAATACTACTTTTGAAGATACAGAAGAGGTATTATCTATATTAAAAGAATATGCTGCTTATTATGAAGAGATGGGTAAACAAGAAAAACATGATTATATTTTAGAACATGTTATTCCTTTGATTGAAGTTTATATTAAAGCATTAAAATTAGCTGGTTATTCTTCTGATGTGTTCTTTGATAAGAATTTTACAATTGATACAGGAATGATTTGTAATTTAGGACGTGCTATTCATTTGTTCCAAGGACTTACTAGTTTTATTAATGAACCATTAACTCCAATTCATGAAAGAAATTATGGTAGACATTGTTCTACTATGAAACAAGAAAACTATGGCTGGTTATTAGGTTGTGATTTTAATCAGACTCTTTTAATTGAAAAGTTAGATTTCTTTAATACAGCATCTAGTGAAGGACAAGTTTCTTTTCGAAAAAAAATTGTGATGGATCATTTTAATGATAAAATAGAAGAAAATGAAAAGTATTTATATCCTGGTGAAGTAAAATAGGAATGAGGTAGAGGTATGGCTATTGAATTTTATAAAGAATTTGGAGAGTATGGTTTTTTAGCAAACTATTCTCCCTATGGATTTTATAAGAATGGAATTTATTATCCTACAGCAGAGCATTATTATCAGGCAGAGAAGTTTGATGATCCTGTAATACAGAAAAAAATTATTTGTGCAGAAACACCTCGCTTAGCATCTGAAATCGGAAGAGATAGAAGTCTAGTTAGAAAGAATCATTTTCGAGATATGAAGTTGAAAGTCATGTATGATGGGGTATTAGAAAAGTTTCGTCAGAATCCAGAGATTCGTAGTAAGTTGATTGAAACTCGAAATCAGGAGATTAGAGAAATGACTGTGAAAGAATCTTATTGGGGTGTTGGACCTGAATTTGATGGAGAAAATCATATGGGTAAGATATTAATGATGGTTCGAGAACAAGTTAAGAAAGAAGTACTTGAAGAAATTTTAAATCAAGCAAAGGATAAGAAAGTCTATGTGATTGGACATCATCATCCGGATCCAGATTCTGTTTTCTCTAGTTTAATTCTTACTCATATTTTAAAAAGCTATGGGATTGATGCAGTTTTTGCTGTAAGAGATGATGAATTTGTAGAGAAGAAGCTCATTGATGATTTTTTAGAAGAGGATTATGAGGTTGTTGATGATTATTCTGATAAGGCATTTATCTTAGTAGATCATAACAATTTGGATGGTATTCCCAAAGAAAATGTACTTGGTGCGCTAGATCATCATATTATTACGAATGAGGTATCTAATCTTATTGAGATAGAGTATGCTTCTTGTGGTTTATTGTTATATGATTTATTTCGTGAGTCTTATGACTTTTCAGAAGAAGAAAGGAAGTTAATTGGACTTACAGTTTTATCTGATACTGAGTACTTGGTTAGTAGTCGATTTGGATTAGAGGATCAGAAATTATATAAGGACTTAAATACTTCTATTGATGAGAAAGAATATCAAAAAAAATATTTTGAAACAACTGATTTTTCTGATACTATTTCTCATAATTTTCATAAAGATTATAAAGAATATCATTTTCATGGGTATGATATAAAACGTAGTTTGATTACAAGTTATCATGATGGTTGGGAAAAAAACTATTCCAATTATATTTTAGAAATTACGAATCATGATATTAATTTATTGATCTGGTGTGATTATGAAAGTCGTACTACTTTTGTATATTATCAAGGTAAGGAATATATTTTTCCATATTTTACAACTAGTACAAATTTAGTATTAAAATATTTAGAAAAAGAAAGAGTACTTTAGGTATAAAATGTATTTATTCATTTTTTACGATATAAAATTTTGTTATAACTATTATTAAAAATATATGTTTGATTTATGTGAATTGTTTGTTATATCATGTTATTAAGAAGAAATTTTGGGAGATGAGAAACATGAAACTTAGATTAGAACATTCTAAAACAGTTTATAGTTATCAAGATGCAAAAAAGATTTATTTTTCTAATTCTTCTTCAAAATGCTTCTTATTTGAGAAGAAGAATGATTCTTCTATTAGCGTTTGTAATTTATTATCAAGAAATCCTGTTGTTATTCATAATAAGACGGGATTGGTTGTTTACACGGGGAAAAATAGGTCTTAATCTATTTTTCTTTTGTTTTATTAAAATATTTGTTATATTGAAAATGGAGGTATTTATGAATCTTAATTTTGAACTTTATAAAATATTTTATTATGTGTGTTCTTATATGAGTATTACAGATGCAGCTAGACATTTATTTGTTTCTCAACCTGCTATTACAAAACAGATTCAAAACTTAGAGCAAGCTTTAGGAATTGTATTATTTGTACGTAGTAGAAAAGGATTAGAGTTAACAGAGGATGGTAAAAAACTATTTAAAGAGATTAAAAGTCCTGTTGAAAAGCTATTATCTATTGAAAATAAGAAAGGAGATATTCCTAATACGGTTCGTATTATAGCGGGATATTCTACTAGTAAGAATTTCTTATTAAAGACTTTATCAAAATATGATGAGATTTATCCTAATGTTAAATTTGAAGTTAATTTTTATCCTTATCATGAAGCAATTGATCGCTTAAGAAATGGGCAAGCTGATTTAATATTTGTTAATATGAAAAATCATCCTAATCGTGACTTTGATGGTTTAAGACTAAAAAAATGTTTTGATGTTCATGATGCTTTTGTGGTACATAAAGATTATCAAGGAGAAGTTCCTAAACTCTTGAATCTATTAGATTTAAATCAATATCCTATTGTTTGTAAATCAGGAAAGTCAGTTGCAAGAAGTATGATTGAAGGAGTTTTTGCTGAGAAGAAGAAAACCTTTCATCCAAAGTTTGAACTTTCTAATAACTGGTTAATTGAAGAGTATGTTAAAGATTGTAAAGGAATAGGATTAGTTACTAAAGAGTATATTACAGAGGAATTAGAAACTAAAGAATTAATAGAGATTCCTACGGATATTCCTTTACCAGTACGTGATATTGGGTATGCTTTAAGAAAAGATTTCTTATATAATCAATTTATTGAAGAATTTATGAAAGAATTAAAAAAAGATTTAGATTTTTTTGAGTAGTTTATCTCATAAGAGTGATATTATCACTCTTTTTTTCATATTCTTTTTACGAGGTGAAATATGTTTGTAGGAGAGATTGATAAAAGAATTAGAATTTTATTTTTAATTTTATTGGTTCCTTTTATTTTGATTATTCTTAGAGTATTTTATATTCAAGTTTTTCAGTATAAAAAATTAAATTCTTATGCTAGAGATTTATGGAGTAGAGATTTAGAATTAGAAGCAGACCGGGGAAAGATACTTGATAGAAATGGAGTTGTTTTAGCAGATAATTTAACTACTACTTCTTTGATATTAATACCTAATCAAATTAAGAATAAAGAAAAGGTTACAAAGGAATTAGCAAGTATTTTAGGAATTTCTTTTTCTGATATGAAAAAGCATGTTTATCGTAAAACATCCATTGAGAGAGTTCATCCTGAAGGAAGAAGATTATCTTATGAGATTGCAGAAAAGATTCAAAAGTTGGGGTTTGACGGTGTTTATTTGGTAAAAGAAGCAAAGCGTTATTATCCGTATAAAGATTTGTTATCTCATACTTTGGGATATGTAGGAATTGATAATCAAGGATTATCTGGTTTAGAATTACAATATGATGCTTATTTAACAGGAAAAAATGGAGCGATACAATATTTTTCGGATGCTCATGGAAACCGGTTACAGATGTCTGATGTTTATATTGCTCCTGTAGCTGGAATGAATGTTAATTTAACGATTGATATTGAAATACAAAAATCAATAGAGAGAGAAATGGATAATATTGTTGATATGTTTCGACCAGATATGGCTCTTGCCTTGGTAGTGAATCCTAAAACAGGAGAAATACTGGGAATGAGTTCAACACCGGATTTTGATCCTAATCAATATCAGAAGTATGATAGTGCTACTTTAAGTCGTAATCTTCCAATTTGGGCTTCTTATGAGCCTGGTAGTACGTTTAAAGTTGTGACAATGGCATCTGCAGTTGAGGAGAAGGTTGTTGATATTTTTAAAGATCGTTTTTATGATGCAGGTAAAGTGAATGTAGATGGTAGTGTTTTAAAATGTTGGAAAGCAGGAGGTCATGGTGATCAGACTTTTTTAGAAGTGTTACAAAATTCTTGTAATCCAGGTTTTGTACGATTAGGACAATTATTAGGAAAAGAAAGGTTGTTTTCTTATATTGATCGTTTTGGGTTTGGAGAAAAGACTGGAATTGATTTAAATGGAGAAGGACAAGGAATTATTTTTCCTCTTAATCGAGTTGGTAATGTAGAACTTGCGACTTCTGCTTTTGGTCAAGGACCTAGTGTAACTCCTATTCAACAGGTTATGGCTGTTTCTGCTGTAGTAAATGGTGGTTATTTATATCAGCCTTATGTTGTGAAGAGTATTAGTGATCATACGAATAGTGTAGTAAAAGAATATTCTAAAGTACTCAAAAGAAAAGTTATTAGTAGTGAGACTTCAGCAATTATGAGAATTGCTTTAGAGCATGTAGTAGCAAAAGGAGGAGGAAAAAGTGCATATATCGAAGGATATCGTATTGGAGGAAAAACAGGAACTGCTCAAAAACAAGAAAATGGAACTTATTTAGTGAATAATTATATTATGTCTTTTATGGCGGTAGTGCCTTCTAATGATCCAGAGGCTGTATTTTATTTAGCAATTGATAACCCAAAAAATACTGCAATGTTATCGAGTTATACGACAACTCCTATTGCTAGAAGAATTTTGTTAGATATTATAGAAGCTTTGCATATTCCTAAGCAAGAAGGAGAAGTAGAAAAGGATTTAGAATGGAATGATAAAGTGATGTATGAGGTTCCTAATGTTGTGGGAAAAGATTTTGCAGAAGCTAAAAAAAATCTTGTTAATTTTAAAATTATTACAGAAGGAGAAGGAAATACTGTATTTGAACAATCTCCTAAAGGAGGAGAAAAGTTAGAAGATGGAAGTTCTATTCGACTTTTTTTGAAGTAAAAACTAAAATATTATGGTACAATGATAACGGTGATACTATGGATGAGACAATCGGAGAAAAGGGTGGAGTAAACGATAGAAAACGTTCTTTTCGTATTTCAAAAAAACTAAAGAAGAAATTACAGGATGAAGATGAACAAAGAGAGCTTGCTGAGTTAGAAAAAATAGTAAAAAAACAACAACGTTTTACCTTAATTCGTACCATTCCTATTGTTCTTCTTGGTGGGACAATTCAAACTTTATATGATATATCTAGAGGAAAGTCTATTGATACAAAAGAAGAAGAGAAGTCTAAATGGCGTATTAAGGAATATGATGCTGATATTTCTAGTAAAACTCCTTTAGAGGAAAAATTAGAAGAAAAAAAGAGATATCAACCTAAACAAAAATTAATTACAGTTGTATTAGAAGATGGAAAAAAAGTAGAAGTCTCTGTTTCTGATAAAATAGAACAATTAGAAGAATTAGAAGAAAAAGAGAAGGAAGAATTATCGGAGTCTAAAGATGATTCTATTTCGGAAGAAGAAAAAGAGATGGATTATTCTTTTGACTATGGAGATACTCCTGATATTGATGAAGAAAAGCTACCGGAACCTATTCGAATTCGTTTTCAAAAATTAAAAGCTCATAAGATTATTGAAACATATGAAGAAGAGTTAAAAGACATTCGTTATGAAATCCGTCAGTTGGCATCTGACTATCAAGTATTGGTAGAACAAGAGGAAGATGTTGTTTATTCTGAAGAAGCAAGTGCTATATTAGATCAATTATCTATTGTTATTGATAGAATTGAAGAATTAAAAAGAAGAATTCAAATAGAAGATATTAGTCAATATGATGATAATTATCTTTATACATTAATTGAAGATTATTTATTGGAATTCCGTAATGGAAATGAATTATCGGAAATAGAAGATTCTCCTTTATATGTATTAATTGCGGAGAAATTAAATGAATTAGATGAAGAAAAAGATTCTTTTACAGAGAGGGTTCAACGTAAAAAGAAATTATTGGAAAAGAGGGAAGAAAGATTTGAGGAATTAAGAGAAAGATTCTTTTCTATTGAACGAATGAATCAAGAACTATTGGATTTTCAAAATGAACAAGATCACCTTCTTCGAGAAGTTCAAGAGAAAATTGAAAATGCTGTTAGTGTGGAAGAAAAAGTAAAAGTAGAAGTTGCTGCTATGAATCGTCAAAGTAGAAGACTTCTTCGATTATTATCTTTCCAAATGATGTTTCCGGGTCCAAGAGGAGTGAAAAGACTAGCTTCTACCACAGCTGCTTATTTATATTTTGCAAGTCAAATTTTACATCCTCAAACTACTACTCGTAAGTATCGAGTGATTACTGTTAAAGATTATAGTCGTGAGATTGAAAATAGTATGCAGACGTTGGCTGATGCTAGTAGTCTTCTATATCGGACAGAAGATCAGGTCGATAAAATGATTGAAGAGATTCAAAGAGATTTTCAAGATTATATTGGAGTTGTCTTAGAGTGTGATCAGTTGCTTTCTAGTTTAAATCAAGTAAAGAGTGATTTACAAGAGAAAGAATATGAGTTGGAAAAAATAAAAACTGAACAAGTTCGTTTAATGGAGAAAAATGATGTAAAAGTAAAAAAACGTGGAGAATATGTGGTGTAAACTATTCTGTAAATTTGTCTAATTTGTCATATTCTCTGTCTATTTATGATATAATATTTTAGAAATGGAGTTGATGACATGCTATTGTTAACCAAAGCAATTTTTGCTATTATGATTGGTTTTTTATCATCTACAGTATTAGGACTTATGATGTTGCCACTTTTACGTAAATTGCGTGTTGGACAAAAGATTTCTATATTTGTGGGAGAGGCTCATCGTAAAAAAGAGGGAACTCCTACTATGGGAGGATTAATATTTATTCTTCCGACAATGATTGCGACATTATGGTTAATTGTTACGAATCGAATCTCTTATACGTCTAACCTTGGAATTGTATTATTAGTTTTTATTGGCTATGCTTGCATTGGTTTATTGGATGACTTTCTATCGATTAGAAAGGGCAATAATGAAGGACTTACTACTTATCAAAAATTATTTATGCAAGTATTAATTGCAATTGGTTTTTTCTATATTTATATGCGAAGTGGTGGACAGACTGCTTGGGTGGTTGGTACTTTACATATTGATTTAGAATTTGGTTGGTTATATGGACTTGCCATTTTATTTATTTTGGTTGGTGCTAGTAATGCGGTTAATTTAACAGATGGATTAGATGGTTTAGCTGGAGGTTTATCCGCAATTGCCTTTATTGCCTTTTCCTTGATTTCATTATCTGTTGGTTTTGAAGAAATCGGTATATTTAGTTTAATTTTGACTGGGAGTTTAATGGGATTTCTTATCTATAATACTCATCCAGCCAAAGTTTTTATGGGAGATACTGGTTCACTTGCATTAGGTGCTGTTATGGGTGCTATTGCGATACTAACTCATCGTGAATTAACGTTACTTGTTGTAGCATCTGTGTTTGTTGTTGAAACATTGAGTGTTATTATTCAGACTTTTTGGGTACAAGTACTACATAAAAAATTATTTTTAATGACACCACTTCATCATCATTTTGAAAAACTTGGTTGGTGTGAAACCGATATCGTTAAACTATTCTGGGTGATCGGATTAGTACTTGCTATGGCAGGAATTATCTTTGGTGTTTGGGTATAAAAAAAGAACATTTTCGTTCTTTTTTTTTGCCTTTTCAATATACTTTATTAGGTGAGGATATATGAAGATGGATAAGATCTTGTTTTTAACGGTTATTGTTTTATCTATTTTTGGATTATTCATGATTTATTCTTCTTCTAGTATTTGGGCGGATTATAAATTTCATGATTCTTTTCACTATGTTAAGTATCAAGGACTATTTTTTCTAGTAGGTTTTTTTGTGATGATTTTTATTTCTAAAATTCCTTATCAGTTTTATTATCGATATTCTAATATAATATTAGGTTTTAGTTTTGTTCTATTGATTCTTGTATTAATTCCTGGAATTGGTAGTATTCGAAATGGAAGTAGAAGTTGGTTTGGAATTGGTTCTTTTGGAATTCAACCCAGTGAAGCTGCTAAAATTAGTTTAATTATTTTTACCAGTAAATATTTATCTTCTAGTGAAGACTATATTCAAAGTTTTTGGAAAGGATTATTTCCAATATTGGGTGTTGTTCTTCTCTTTTTTGGACTTATTATGTTACAGCCAGATCTTGGAACAGGAATGATTTTATTTATTTCTATTATTGCTATTTTATTTATTGCTGGAGCTGATTTTCGTTTTTTTCTTGGTGGTGGTTTTTTAGGAATCATTGGAGTTATTATCTTAATTGTTATTGCTCCATATCGAATGCAAAGAATTACTTCTTTTATTGATCCATGGAAGGATGCTTTGGGAACAGGATTTCAAATTATACAGAGCTTATATGCTATTGGTCCTGGAGGATTATTAGGGACAGGATATTTGAATTCTATTCAAAAACACTTTTATTTACCAGAACCACAAACTGATTTTATTTTTTCCATCATTGCAGAAGAATTTGGTGTAGTAGGGGCATTATTTGTTGCAACATTATTTATTATTCTTTTTTATCGTGGTATTGTGATTGCAAATCGTACTGAAGAGGTATTTTCTAAATACTTGGCTTTTGGTATTCTATTCCAAATTATCTTCCAAGCAATTATGAATTTAATGGTTGTCGTAGGCTTAATTCCTGTTACAGGTGTTACTCTTCCATTCCTTTCTTATGGAGGTTCTTCTTTATTAGTATCTATGGCGAGTATTGGAATTCTTTTAAATATATCTAGAAATCATAGTTGATAATTCTTTATTTTTTTGAAGATACTTGTTATTTTGGAGAATGTATTTATTGTTTACTTTTTTTATTTCTTCGATATAAAGTTCTTTTACTTTTTGAATATTTGATTCTGTTTGTATTTTCTTTAAATAATCCATTAATTCTTTGATACAATCATAAATTAGAATTTCTTTTCGTTTTTGATTTCCTTTCTCTATTGCTGAAAGTACTGCATTGATATAGTGTTTATGATAAAACAATTCTTCTTGATTTTCTTTTAAATAGTATTGATTTGTTGTAGTACCAATTGTTTTTTGAAATCTACAATCCCAAATATAGATAGCATCTTTTACATAATAAAATTGATTAATATAGCTATATATGGTTCTTGTCATGGAAGTATCTTCGTAATAATTTTGATTCATAAAAGGATGCTCTTTTAGAAGAGAAGACTTAATTATTTTATTCCATATTGCTACAAAATAAATATTATCTTTTGTTTTTTTATTTTTTTCTTCTATCATTCTTTGATAACTATAATGAACATTATCATGAAGACCTAGACAAATTTGTTTTTCATTATATTTGTTTCGAATAATTACTTTTCCAATGACAATATCTGCATTTTTTGTTAATGCAGTTTTATATAATTCTTCATACATATAGGGATGAGGCATATCATCATGATCTAAAAAAGCAATATAGTCTTTTGTTGCAAGTTCAATTCCTTTATTTCTAGCATAAGATACTCCTTGATTTTCTTGAGTATATGTTCTTATTAAATCAGGATATTTTTTCTTGTACCAATTGATGATTTCTTGACTATTATCTGTTGAACCATCATTGATTAAAATAATTTCTTCTGGTTCTAATGTAGAAAGCAAAATAGAATCAATACATCTAGATAGGAAATATTTAGCATTATAGACTGGGATAATAACGGATATAGGGATTCTTTTCTTTTTTGGTTTATCTTTTTTTAATATGATTAATTCTTTGGATTGTCCTGTGATTTGATTATTTATTAGTCCTTCTATAAAGTATGTATGATTTTCTTTTAGAAGAGAGGAATTTATTTGAAAGTCTTCTGTTTCTATGATGAGATGAAAGCTATTATTCTGTTTTTCATAAATGTAGTATTTATCATAGAAAGATTTATTTTGAAAGGATAATGTATAGTTTTGATTTGATTGAAGAAATTCTACTTTGATTTCTTCTAAGTTTTCTTTTGCTATTTGATAGGAAGGAGAAATGATTTTGTCTTTGTATTCTTCTCCTATAATATATTTTATCTTTATTTCTTGATATTTTTGAATTGTTGTTTTTTTTATTGTTACATGATTGCTTTTTGTTCGTTTGATAATCTCATAATAGTGTAAAGGAGTTAAGCCTAAAAGAAGATAATGAGTAGCGTATGGATATTTCCTCCAACTTAAGGATAGAATACCTTTTTCTTTTTCCGTTATGACTATTGATTCCATTATAATCCTCCTTATTTCTATTATAGCAAAATTAAAATAGTATCTGCATACTATTTTAACTTACAATATTAATAAATTGTTGACGTGTAATATCACTTAGAATAGGATATCTTGGTACTAAGTATTTATTACTGTTTCTAGTTGCTTTTCTATTTCCTCCCACGAAGGCTAATTTAAAGCCTAAGTCTTTAACTGCTTGAATGGAAGTATCGCTATAATAGTAAAATGGGAAACAGAAGGAATCATTATTTCCAATAACATCAAGAGATTTTTGTAAATCGGTTTTTGCTTCTTCTAAAGTGGCACAGTTAATTTGACCACGTCCACAAGAACCATATTGATGCATATCAAAAGTATGAGATTGAATGGTTAAGTATGGAGAACGATAATTATTAATATCCCACCAACCAGCAATTAAGAATAGAGTAGCATTCATTTTATATTCTTCTAGTAGGGGAATTAGTTTATTTCCATTATGAGTTCCTGTACCTAAAGCACCATCATCTACTGTGATTAAGACAGATTTTTCTGGTAATTCAATATCTCCATACATCCATCTTTTGAACTCTTCCATTGTTACTGTTTTGTAATTGTTTTCTTTTAAGTAATCAAGGTGTTCTCTAAATTTTGATGTATCTAGGCATATGCTTTCATTACAACCTTCACCAAGACTAGAATCATAAAAGAAATGATAATTTAGAACAGCAATTCCTTGATTATTAATAACAGGAGGAGTTTCTTGGACATCTTCATTATTTGCCATTTTTAATAAATTATCTGTTGTTGTATAGCTTTTTATGTCATAATATTTTATTTTTTGACTGTTGCTTGTATCTATTGGTTTTATTGATATTTTTAATTCTTCTTCTAATTTTTTTATTTGATCTGTTTCTTCTTTTGTTGTGATAAGAAGAGCTTTTTGTTTTAATCTAATATTATTATCGATAAATAGTTGATATTCTTTCTTAGAAATCATGTAATAACCTTTTTCTTTTAAAAGAGCAATTTGTTCTTTTGCTGTAGGAGTACTAGTACATTCTTGACCAAGACAAGAGTCTTCTATTTTTTCATAATTTAGAATACTGATAGTTTTTGCTTCTTTTTCTTTCGTATTATTTGTATTTATTTCTTTTTTTATACTTTTTCTTGGAACTTGAAAGATAGTATTTAAGAAAGAAATATAATAATTTTTGTTATCTTTGTATTCAATGGGGAGATTTATTCCATTTTTTAAAGTAATTATTTTTTTATTATTCTGATAAAGAGCAATTGTCTTGTTTGTTTTAATATTTTGATTAAAGACAATATAGTGTTTTTCTTCTCGATTGTCAGTTTTCTTGGTAGACTTTTTTACATCCATAAAATATACATAATAATCAGTATTTTTAATTTTAAAATATTTTGATTTTGTATGAAGAGTATCTAGTTCTAAAGGATAGTTTTTTTCTATTGTACCAACTTTTCGTTTCTTTTGATTATATAAAGATGTTTTTGTGGTAGTTAAGACATATTTGTGGTAGTATTTTTTTGCGTTTTTTAGTGCTTTTTGTGATTGATTATTGATAAAAAATAATAATCCTATTATTCCTACTAGGAATACTACTAATAAAGTAAACGCTCTTTTTTTCTTTAATTTTAGCTTCTTTTTCTTAGCCATGTATCTCACCCGACTTAAGTATAATCTATTTTTTTATTTTTCTCAATCATTATTTTTCCTTATTTTTTATAATTTATGATAATATATTGATAAATGGAGATGATAATGTGAAGATTGTTTATGTTCATCATGCAGAAAGGGATCATGATCATAAAAGTGTTCCTAGACAAGAACAAGATATTACTGAGGATGGAGTAGCGGAAGCAGAATTATTATCTAAGAAAATGCATTTTTTAAGACCAACTGTTATTTATACTTCTCCTTATAAAAGATGTGTTCATACGAGTGAAATATTAAATGAAGAAGTAGGAGTTCCTATTATAGAAGATTCAAGACTTAATGAGTATGATTCTGGATATGAAACTTTTCAGGAATTTTTAGAGCGAAATATGAATTGTATTGATGATATTGTGAAAAAGTATGGAGAGGATGATACTGTACTTTGTGTTACGAGTGGAGTGAATTTATCTGCTTTTGTTTGTTATTTTACAGGAATGAAACCACGTGGAGATAGTCCAAGGTGTCAAGGACTTACTATTTCTCCTGTCTTATTCACTACTGATAGAAGTGTTTTATAGGAGGTTAAAATGAAATTAGATTTACATACTCATACTACTTATAGTGATGGGGATTTAAGTATTGAAGGAAATACTTTTAGAGCAGTAAAATTAGGACTTGATGGAATTGCGATTACGGATCATGATAATATTGATTCTTGGAAAGAAATAGAGGAAGGAAATTATCCTATTTTTGTGATTAAAGGGGTAGAACTTTCTACTTATTATCAGAAAGAAAGTGTTCATGTACTTGGATATTATTTAAATGATGGTGGAGATTATCATGAGTTAGAAGATACTTTAAAAAGATTTCGTAAAGAGAGAATAGAACGATTGGAGAAGATTATTTCGTTACTAGAACCAATGGGAATCGTTTTGACAAAAGAAGAAATATTAAAAGAAGCAGATGGAGCTGTTGCGAGACCACATATCGCAAAAGCTATTATGAAAAAGTATCCAGAATTACATTTGAGTATTGATGATGTATTTGATCAATATATTGGAAATAATGCTCCTGCTTATGTTCCTGTGAATGACTTTCAAACAGAAGACGCTATCCAATTATTAAAAAGAAATCATTGCTTGGTTGTGATTGCTCATCCATTATTTATTCAGAAATATGATTATCATGAATTATTAAAGTTAGGAATTGATGGAATTGAAGGATTTTATTCTTATCCTTTTGAAGTAGAAGAAGATGTTGTAAGAACTGGAGATGAGGCAAGTATCCTTGTTACTGGTGGTAGTGATTATCATGGACCGGTTACTAGAGATTCTATGGGAAAAGCTTATCTAGAAGGGGAAAGAGCTAAAGTCTTTTTAAAAAGAATTCATAAAGAGAATAACTGAGTTTTTTTCATTTATCAGTCATTTACAATAAATAGAAATAATATTGTTAAAGTTTAAGAAGTAGAAATACTTCTTTTTCTTTGATATAATATGGATGTTTGGAGGGGAATATGGAAAGAATAATTATAATAGGTGGAGGACCTAGTGGTATTACAACAGCAATAAGTGCTAAAAGAGAGAATAATGAAGTAATTGTTTTAGAAAGAAATACTAAACCATTGAAAAAATTATTAATGACTGGTAATGGTAAATGTAACTATATGAATGAAATATATGGTACTAAGAATTATCATAGTGAGGATATTGATTTAGTTGATAAAATGATTTCTACTAAGAATATTGAAATGATGAAGAAATATTTTGATGAATTAGGAATTATATCTAAAATTAAAAATGGTTATTATTATCCTTTCTCTAATCAAGCTACTACAATTGAAAAAGCTTTACTTAGAGAAGTGAAAGATAAAGGGATTATAATAGAATGTAATACTTTAGTAGAAAAGATAGAAAAAGATCAGAAACATTTTATTATAAAAACTAATCATAAAACATATTTTTGTGATAAATTAGTTATCTCTACTGGATCATGTGCTTATCCTAAAACAGGTAGTGATGGTTTGGGATATACTTTTTTAAAAAAATATAATCATCATATTATCAAACCAGTTCCAGCACTAGTGCCATTAGTTGGTAAAGGTAATTATTTTAAAGATTGGGCAGGAGTTCGTACTGATGTTTCTTTGGAATTATTTGAGGATGGAAAGTATATTGCTAAAGAAGAAGGAGAAATACAGTTAACAGATTATGGTATTAGTGGAATATGTACTTTTCAACTTAGCCATATGGTTAGTAGAGGTCTTATCAATCATAAAAAAGAAGAAATTCATATTAATTTTGTCCCCTTTATTGAAACTTTAATTACTCCATGGATGAATCATTACGCTAAAAAGAATTCTCATAAGAATTTAAAAGAACTATTGGAAGGTTTTCTAAATTTTAAATTAGTAAAAATCATTATTAAGCAGAGTAATTTAAAAGAAACTAGTTTCTATTTAGATTTATCAAATGAAGAAAAATTAATTTTATGTAGAAATTTAAGAAGTTTTAGAGTTGAAATTATTGATACTAAAGGATTTGAATTTGCTCAAATATGTAATGGTGGTGTAAAACTTACAGAAATTTATATTGATACAATGGAGTCTAAAAAAGTAAATGGTCTATATATTGTTGGAGAATTATTGGATATGAATGGAAACTGTGGTGGATATAATTTAACTACATGTTGGATTAGTGGGATTTTAGCAGGTAGAGCAATAGGTGACGTGTATGATTAGAGTAAGACAAGTTAAAATACCGATTGTGGAAGATAGTAGGGAGAATTTATTATTTAAAATTTCTAAGAAATTAAGAATTTCTCCTTCCAATATTTTGAATTATCAAATAATTAAGAAATCTATTGATGCAAGGGATAAGAATAATATTTTTTTTGTTTATGAAGTAGATGTTTTATTATCTTCAGAAGAAAATGTTTTAAAGAAATGTCATAATAAAGATATTTTTAAAAGTATCAATCAAGTTTATTCTTTTCCTAAAGTTAAGAATTATGATAAGAAGATTGTTATTGTAGGAAGTGGTCCTGCAGGATTATTTTGTGCTTATTTTTTAGCAGAGGTAGGATTGAAACCTCTTATTATAGAGCAGGGTGAAAAGATGGAAGACAGGATTACTTCTGTTGATGAGTTTTTTAAAACGAATCAATTAAATCCATTATCTAATATTCAATTTGGAGAAGGAGGAGCTGGTACTTTTTCTGATGGTAAACTAAATACTATGGTAAAAGATAAATTAGGAAGAGGAAAAAGAATCTTTGAAATATTTGTTGAAGCAGGAGCTCCAAAAGAAATCATGTATGAACAAAAACCTCATATTGGTACTGATGTTTTAAGAAACGTGATTGTTAATATTCGAGAGAAAATTATTTCAATGGGAGGAGAATTTCGTTTTTCTACAAAGTTAACTGATATTTTTATTGAGAACAATAAAATCATAGAAATAGAGGTTAATCATCATGAAAGAATCTCATGTGATACTTTAGTTTTAGCAATTGGTCATTCTGCTAGAGATACATTTTATTTGTTACATGATAAAAAAATTCTTATGAAAAATAAAAATTTTGCAGTTGGTCTACGGATAGAGCATCCTCAAGAGATGATTAATGAAAGTCAATATGGGAAGTATTCAAGTGTATTAGAACCAGCTAGTTATAAATTAACTCATCAATGTGAGAATGGTCGAGGTGTTTATTCTTTTTGTATGTGCCCTGGAGGATATGTAGTAAATGCTTCTAGTGAAGAAGGTAGAGTTGTTGTGAATGGAATGAGCAACTATAAGCGTGATAGTCGTAATGCCAATAGTGCGATTGTAGTGACTGTTTCACAAAAAGACTTTGGAGATGATTTGTTTGGAGGATTGGAGTTTCAAAGAAGATTGGAAGAAAAAGCGTATGAAATTGGCGGAGGATTTATTCCAATACAACTTTTTGATGATTATTTGAATCATAAGGTAAGTAATGATTTTTTAGAAGTACTTCCTGAAGTACAAGGAAATTATAAGTTCGCAGATCTTAATTTATTATTTCCTCTTGAGATTAATCAATCTTTAAAAGAAGGGATTATTTCATTTGATAAAAAAATAAAAGGATTTGCAAGAAAAGATGCTGTTCTTTTAGGAGTAGAAAGTCGTACTAGTTCTCCTATTATTATCGAAAGAAATGAAGAATATATTTCTAATATCGAAGGAATTTATCCATGTGGAGAAGGTGCTGGATATGCTGGAGGAATTACTACGGCAGCAATCGATGGTGTGAAAGTAGCTGAAGCTATTGCTAAAAGATAAAAATATATCAAGTGCCTTGAGTTTTGAAAAAAATAATTTGTGGTATTATAACTTGAAGATTGGGGGATTTTTATGTTAGTATATCGTATTTGTGATAAGGAAGAAGTCAAGAAAATTATAAATGGTATATCATTTGATGATATTGGAAACTGCTTTACTGTAAATTCTGATTTAAATACTCATCAGTATAAGTCAGATATTAGGTATTTACATTTTTTTAAAAACTATGATAGTGTTTTTTATTTAAATGTTACGAATGGTTATTATATTTGTACCTATAATATTCCAGAAGAAATACTAGATTTATATAGTGGAATTGGACTATATAGAGATCGATTGTTTTTTAAAAGTTTAGAAGAAGTTCCAGAGTATGCTGTTCCGAGTAATGAAATAAAAAGTAATTATTTAGAAAGAATAGATAAAGTCACAGATTATATTGATTTTGAAGATTATGTTTATGGTAACTATGTAGATAATTTAATAACTATATATCATTACAATCAAAGTAGGGAAAAAGTTTATAAAAAGAAATAATCTGTTAAAGAAGTTTACTGATAACTTCTTTTTTTTCTTATTTTTATATGCTATAATATAGAAGATTGAAGGTGATTAAATGGAAATGTTGTTATTTGGATTAACTTTGCTTCTAACACTAGGAGCACAAGGATATATTAATCATTGGTATAGAAAAACAAAAGTCATGAAGCCTAATTCACGGATGAGTGGAGAAATGGTTGCTAGAAAAATATTGGATGCGAATGGTTTAAAACGTGTAAAAGTAGTAGAAACTTCTGGCATTTTGAGTGATCACTATGATCCAAAGGGAAAGATTGTTCGCTTATCTACAGATATTTATCAAAATACTTCTTTGGCATCTATTAGTGTTGCTGCTCATGAATGTGGACATGCGATTCAAGATAAAGATAATTATTTCTTTTTACGTTTTCGTAGTGCTATTGTTCCTTTTGTTAATATTGCTTCTTCTTTAGGATATGTTGCGATTATGATTGGATTTGTTATGGGAGCTTTTGGTTTTATTCGAATTGGTATTGCAATGGAATGTGTTATTTTAGCGTTTCAAATGATTACTTTACCAGTTGAATTTAATGCTTCTCATAGAGCTTTGATTCAGTTAAAAGAATTAGGAATTGTAGGAGAGAAAGAACATAGAAATTGTTATAAAATGCTTCGAGCAGCTGCTTTAACTTATGTGGCAGCAGTTGCGACTTCCATTTTAGAGATTTTACGACTAGTTCTTATTTCTCGTAGAGATGATTAGAAAGAGGTATTATGGTTAAAATTGTAGAAAAGATAGAAGAGGCTAATTGCATTACTCATAGTGGTACCATGCATGCTGATGAAGTGTTTGCAACGGCTTTTTTAGAATTGTATTTGGGAGATAGAAAAGTTTTTCGTACGAATGATGTTGATTTTTCTCGTGTTTCTTGTGATGCATTAATCTATGATGTTGGGAGAGGAGAATTTGATCATCATCAAATTGATGCTTTGAAAAGAGAAAATGGAATTCCTTATAGTTCTTTTGGACTGCTTTGGAGGGCCTTTGGAAAAGAATTTTTAACGAATCAAAATATTTCTTATGTAGAAGATGTTTTTTTAGAAATTGATAAAGATTTTGTAGAAGCTATTGATGCAGAAGATAATGGGGTATTTCCTGTAATAGATGCAAAGTATAAAGTAAAAACATTAAGTAGTTTGTTTAAGATATTTAATCCTAGTTATCATTCTTCTCAAAATGAGAGTGAACAGTTTCTAAAAGCAGTAGAGGTTGCAAAAATTCTTTTGGGAGAAGAGATTATTTCTGCTTATGGAAAAGTACAAGCTAGTTTAAAAGTGAAAAATCTTTTAGATTCTTTAGAAGAAGATACCACTTACCTTGTTTTAGATGAGTATTTACCTTATGAAGAAGTATTATTAAATACAGAAAAAGCAAATTCTATTTTGTTTGTGGCATTTCCTTCTAATCGAGGAGGATATGCGATTAAAACAGTCCCAAAGAGTAGTGTTGATCGTAGTGCTAGAATGGATTTTCCAGAAGAATGGGCTGGTTATAGTGGGAAAGAGTTAGAAGAAAAGTCAGGAATTGTTGGTTTAAGATTTTGTCATAAAGGTCGATTTATTGTTAGTTGTGACCAATTAGATACTGTATATGAAGTTATGAGGCAGGTATGTTTGAATGAGAAAGGAAGGATTTTATGACGTATAATCAGAAGAGAGAATTATTAAAAAATATGATTTATGTTTCTTTTATTTTGTTAATTGCAGTTGTATCTACTTATTATATTTATTATAAATTTCAAGGTAATCGAGAAGTAGATGAATCTTCTGAATCTTTGGATATTGTTTATCATGAAAATTCAGGTGATCAACTATCATTAAAGAAAGTAACTCCTGTTACTGACTCTGTTGGTTTGTCTTCTAAATCCTATACGGTTTCTGTTAAAAATAATTTAACGGAAGATGTTAATTATAAAGTACGTATTTTAGATGATTTAGAAGCAGTAGAAAATGATGAGTGTGGAGAGTTTTTGATTCCCAAAGAGGATATCCGCGTGTCTGTTAAAGTTAACCGAGAAGATAATGAAATCTATAATTTAGATGAATTGGAAGATGGAATTATTTTGTATAATCAAGTTGGAGCATTAGATGAGGATACGATTTCTGTTCGACTATGGGTTAGGCAAGATAGTGCATTGCCTATGGGAGCACATATGCATTATCATGGAATACTAAGAATTATTGAGGATAATTCTACTGATTCTCGTGTTAAAGGGTGATTTTATGAAAATTGATTTGAGTGCTTTACAAAATCAATCTAAAGATTATATTGATATTAGTGGAGAATATCAATTAGATTCTTCTTATTATGAGAAAAGTGAAATTATTGATTTGAAGCCTGTTATTGTTAGGGGAAAAATTATTCAAAAAGAAAATGAATTTAACTCGTTGGATGAATATATGGAATGTCATATTCAAGGTAGTATGATTATACTCGATTCTATTTCTTTAGAAGAGATTGAGTATCCTTTTGAGATAGAATATGATGATTTTATAGAGAAAAATACTTATTTCAGTGAAAATATACTTGATATTTTTGAATTTTTATGGGAAAATATTCTACTAGAGGTCCCCTTACATTATACTAAGGTAGAAGATCTTCATAATTTTCATGGGGATGGATGGAAATTAATTCAAGAAAATGAAGTTAGAAAGAATAATCCATTTTCTGATTTATTAAAAGATTTTGAAAAGGAGTGATAGTATGTTGAAATTAGATATTCAAATGTTTGCTGTTCCTTTCCGTAAAGTTTCTAAGACGAGAAAGAGAATGAGAAGAAGTCACAATGCAATGGATATTCCTGGTATGACGAAATGTCCTAGCTGTGGTGAAATGATTAAACCTCATAGAGTTTGCCCTAAATGTGGTAGTTATAAGGGTAAAGTAGAAGTATCAAAAGAAGAAGCAGAATAATTTCTGTTTTTTTTTTTTTTTTTGCAGAAAAAATTTGCTTACAAGTAAAAAATATATTATACTTATAGATATAATAGTGAAGTGTAT
>CAMOGG010000010.1 GCA_946614095.1 uncultured Caryophanales bacterium
AGACTTGAAAAAGGTGAATCTATTCATGAATTATTACATCATGGATATTCTACAATATCATTAGGATATGCAGGACTTTATGAATGTGTTAAATATATGACTGGACATTCTCATACAGATAATGGTAAAGGAAAAGAATTTGGACTTGAAGTTATGCAGAGAATGAATGATGCATGTCAAAAATGGAAAGCAGAAGAAGATATTGATTATTCTGTATATGGTACTCCAATTGAGTCTACTACTTATAAGTTTGCTAAAGCTTTAAAAGAGAGATTTGGTGTTATTAAGGGAATTACGGATCGTGATTATATTACCAATAGTTATCATGTCCCTGTATTTGAAGAGATTGATGCTTTTACAAAATTAAAATTAGAAAGTGAATTTCAAAGATTATCTCCAGGTGGAGCAATTAGTTATATTGAAACAGCTGATTTACAGGGGAATCTAGATTCTGTTATGGAGGTTATTAAATTTATTTACGACAATATTATGTATGCTGAATTGAATACAAAATCTGATTATTGTCAAGCATGTGGTTATGATGGAGAAATTCAAATTGATGAGGATATGGAATGGTATTGTCCAAACTGTGGAAATCGTAATCATGATACTTTAAATGTTGCAAGACGTACATGTGGTTATATTGGTACTAACTTCTGGAATAAGGGAAGAACTCAAGAGATTAAAGAAAGAGTTATTCACTTAGATAATAAGGATGCTTAAGTGAGATATAATAAAATTAGAAAAATGGATATTTCGAACGGGGAAGGCGTTCGAATATCCATCTTTTTTCAAGGATGTGCTTTTCATTGTGAAAAATGTTGCAATCCAGAAACTTGGGATTTTAGTGGAGGAGAAGAATTTGGGGAAGAGCAAATAGAACAAATTCTTGAATTAGCAAAACCTGATCATATTGCTGGATTATCTATTCTAGGTGGAGAGCCAATGCATCCTAAAAATATAAAAGGTACCACAGAACTTGCAAAAAGATTTAAGGAGACTTATCCAAATAAAACAATTTGGGCATGGACTGGATTTTTATTTGATGAATATTTAAAAGATAAAGAAGTTTGTCAATATTTAGATGTTGTAGTAGATGGTCAGTTTGTTTTGGCAAAACGTGATCTTACATTAAAATGGAGAGGATCTTCTAACCAAAGGGTTATTGATGTAGCGAAGTCTTTAAAGAAGAATAAAGTTGTATTGTATTGTGAATAAGGAGAGGCTATGCATACTAATATTTGTTTAATAGGAAGTACGAAGTTTGAAAATATATTTCGTGAATTGGAAGTAGATTTATCTATTCGTGGATATATTGTATTATCTCCACTAGTTTATACTCAGTCAGGAGAACATCCTAAGTGTGGAGAAAAAGAAAAAGAGATTCTTGATTTGGTTCAAAAAGAGAAGATAAGGCAAAGTGATATTGTCTTCGTAGTTGATGTAGATGGGTATGTTGGAAAATCTACAAAGAGTCAAATAGAATATTCTAAATTACTAAATAAACCAATTCTTTACTATAGTAAAGGAGAGGTAAAAAAAATAGATTAGGAGTTTATACATGAAGAGGCGAGGTTTTGAAATTTGTAAAGGTTATGAAGAGAAGGATATTCATCTTCCCGAGAGAAAAACAAAGTATTCTGCCGGATATGATATAGAGGCTGCAGAAGATGTTGTTATACCTAGTTTTCATAAAGGAGTAAATCCTACTTTAATACCTACTGGTATTAAGGCTTATATGGAAGATGATGAAGTTTTATATTTATATAATAGAAGTTCTAATCCTAAGAAAAAAGGACTTGTTTTAGCTAATTCAGTAGGGGTTATTGATAAAGATTATTATGGAAATCCTGATAATGATGGTCATATCATGTTTGCTTTTTATAATATAAAAGAAGAAGATATTACTGTCAAAAAAGGAGAAGCTATTGGACAAGGAGTATTTTCTAAGTATTTAGTCAGTGATGATGATAATGCAGGGGGAGAGAGAACTGGTGGATTTGGATCTACTGATAGTAAGAAATAATTGTTTTATTATTTCTTTTTTTGATTGTTGACAAACGAACAAATGTATTATATATTGAATTTAGGAGATTGGGGGATGTTGAATGGATGAAGTTATAATTCATGATGAAATTGTAATAGAAAAGATGATTTATGAGATTAGAGGAAAACAAGTTATGTTAGATTCTGATTTAGCAAGACTTTATGAAGTTGAAACTAAGCAACTCAATCGTCAAGTCAAGAGAAATATAAAAAGATTTGATGAAGATTTTATATTTCAATTAACTGATTTAGAATATCAAAACTTGAAGTGCCAATTTGGCACCTCAAATTCTAACAATTATGGTGGTAGAAGAACTTTACCTTATGTCTTTACGGAAATGGGAGTTACTACTCTAGCTAGTGTATTACATAGTGATATTGCTATAAGTATGAGTAAAAAGATAATAAGAGCTTTTGTTATGATGAGGCATTATATTTCATCAAATCTAATAGAACAAAAATATATTAATGATTTGGTATTGGAAGATCACGATAAAATAAAAGCATTGGAGACTTCATTCAATAAATTAACTGAAAAGCGTAAAGAACATGAAATATATTTTAACGGACAAATATTTGATGCTTATTCAAAAATTTATGATATTTTTAAGTTGGCTAGTAAAAAAATAATTATTATAGATGCATATGCTGATATTACAGTATTAGATATTATAAAAAGATTAAATATTCAAGTAATTATTATTACAAAATCAAATAATCTTGTAACTAGTCAGGATATAACAAAATATAATAAGCAATATCATAATTTAAAAGTAATCTTTGATAATAGTTTTCATGATCGATATTTTTTAATTGATGGGGACCATGTCTATCATTGTGGAGCAAGTATTAATAGAATAGGATATAAGACTTTTTCTATTACTATGATTAGTGATAAAATAGTATGTAACTTGTTATTTGATAAAGTAAAAGAAATTATTGATAAATAAATGGGGTGATAGAATGTTTCAAAGAATTAGAAAAAATGATTTAATTAATCAGTCTGTTAATGAAAGAGCAAAAGATGGTAGAAATTTATGTGAAGAGAATGTATTAATAGAAATGAATAATCCTGATTCATTACAACAAAGAATTTTAGAATTAAATCAACGATTTAACTTAATTGATTTTTTATTAGGAGAAAGTGAAGTTGAGACTGCAATTGGAGTTATTACTCCTAAACAATCTTTATTTTTAGAATGTGAATTAGTGGATACTGATCATCATGCTTATAATTTTCAAGCTTTATATAATGCAATTTATGATGCTAATTCTGCAATATTACCTTACAAGAATAAAAATACTTGGCAAGAGTTTGTTATGCAGGATGGCAATATAGCAATTCAATTAACAAAATTTGGAGATTTTTATTTATGGTGTCCAGAAAAAATTCATTTGTTCCAAGTTCAACAATTGAAGAAAATTAATGAACAATTAAAATCTATTCAAATTATTAATCCAGGTCTTATTAATCCAGTGTTTTTAGATATTCATGCATGGGTTGGAATAGATGATGGAAAAGAAATTTCGATTGAATTGGAGAATGCTTCTTTAGATAATTTATTAGATTATTATGAACATCATCATCAAAATTTTTTTCATAAATAGAATAATAATAGTACTATTTTTTTCTACTTTTGTCGAAATGGTAGAAAGTTTTTTTCTTTTGTTTTAAGATAATTTCGAAAGGAGGAAGATGGAAGAATTATTAGACTATGATGGCTTAATCTATAGTATTATTGGTAAGTATACTAATAGGTATGATAGGGATGATTTATATCAAGTTGGTATGATTGGTTTAATAGATGCTTATAAACATTATGATAAAAATCAAAATACTAAATTTTCTAGTTTTGCTTACTATTATATTATGGGTGAAGTCAATAAGTATTTAAGAGAGAGTAGTACTTTGAAAGTAAGTAGAAATTTTATTGAATTAAAAAAGAAAATAAATCAAGCAAAGGAAGTGATGGAACAAAAATTAGGAAGAGAGCCAAGTAACCTAGAATTATCTCTATATTTAGATATTGATATAGAAATGATTGATATGGCAATTCTTTCTACAGAAGAGGTACAATCTATTGATGAGATAAATGAAGTAAAATCTTATGATGATACTAGTCCAACTCTTTTGGATTTAAGAGAAGAGATTAGTAAATTATCAGATGAAGAGAAAAGATTATTAAAAGCTAGATATTATGATGAATTTACACAGATGGAAACATCAGAGATGTTAGGTATGAGTCAAGTTCAAGTATCTAGAAAAGAAAATAAAATCTTACAGAAACTTAAAACACGATTGTGATAAGTTTTTGTATGATTTTTTTTATTCTGTAAATAATATATGTAGGTGATGATATGAGAAATACGAAATATGATAGAATTGCGGATAATCATAAGGCTGAAGAAGATAGAGTTGGGAATGCTGTAGTTGCTTTTCTTTGTGGAGGATTTATTGGATTATTAGGGGAAGGTATTATCGAGGTCTTTTGTACTTATTATCATATGTCTAGAAATGAAGCTTCTACTTTTATGATTGTAATATTTATTTTTATTGCAAGTTTGTGTACTTCTTTAGGGTTCTTTGATAAATTAGTGACGAAATTTAAGTGTGGCTTATTAATTCCAATTACAGGATTTGCTCATTCTATGACAAGTAGTAGTTTAGATTATAAGAGAGAAGGTCCTATTTATGGGATTGGTTCTAATATGTTTAAACTAGCAGGTTCTGTTATTTTATATGGAGTAGTTTCTGCTTGGTTTTTTGGAATGATTCGTTATGTGATAGGAGGATTAGGATGACTTTTTATTATAAGAATGTTTATTTAGAAGATACTGCTACTGTGTGTGGTCCTTATGAGAAGGATGGACCTCTTCGTAAGTATTTTGATAAGACATATGATGACTTATATTTTGGAGAAAAATCTTTTGAAAAAGCTGAAATAAAATTAGTTCGAGATGCTCTTGTTATGGTAATGAAAAAGGTTGGTATTACTAAAAAAGAAATTGATTTAGTAATCGGTGGAGATTTATTAAATCAAATAACTGCTTCTACTTATGGGGCGAATAGTGTTGGAAAAAGTTTTATTGGAGTATATGGGGCTTGTAGTAGTAGCGTATTAGGTCTTATTATTGCTTCTAACTTTATTGAGGCTGGCTTTGTTTCAAATGCTTTATGTTTTGTTTCTTCTCATAATATGAGTAGTGAAAAACAGTTTCGATATCCTACAGAATATGGAGCTCCTAGACCCAATAGTGCAACTTTTACTGCAACGGGAGCAGCAGCTAGCTTTTTAACAAGAGAAGAAATGCCTGTGAGAGTGGAGTGTGCTACATTAGGTAAAATTATTGACTATGAACAAAATGATCCGAATGATATGGGTAGAGTAATGGCTCCAGCAGCAATTGATACTTTAGTTACACATTTTGAAGAGACGGGAAGAAATCCATCTTACTATGACATGATTGTAACAGGAGATTTAGGGGTTTATGGAAAAGAAATTGTTAAGGAGTATTTGTTTAAAAACTATGAAATTGACTTATCTGATATTTATAATGACTGTGGAGTTATGCTATACGATTTAGAAGAACAAAAAGAAGTGAAAGCTGGAGGTAGTGGACCAGTTTGTAGTGCATTAGTAGTTTATTCTTATTTATATTCTTTATTAAAAAAGAAAAAAATTAAGAGATTATTATTTCTTGCTACTGGTGCTTTATTTTCTCCTGTATTGGTTTATCAAAAAGAGAATATCAATTCTATTTGTCATGCTGTTAGTTTGGAGGTGGTTTAGTGTTACTTTTTAATTCTTTTCTGTTTTGTGGATTTGTATGTATGATTTCTCAAATTATATTAGATAATAGTAAACTAACTCCTGGACACATTACCTCTATTTTAGTGGTCTTGGGAGCTTTCTTAGATTCTTTTAGTATTTATGATGAAATCATTAAAGTAGTAGGTGGAGGAGCACTTCTTCCTATTACTAGTTTTGGACATTCTTTAATTCATGGAGCACTCGCTAAAGCAGAAAGTATGGGAATGATTGGAATCTTAATGGGAATGTTTGATTTAACGGCTACTGGTATTAGTGCTGCTATAATTTTTTCTTTTATTTTTACTCTTATTTTTAAACCTAAAAATTAGCTTACTATTTAGAGGTGAAGTATGTATACTGTTTATTGGATTCTCTTATTTATCATTATTTTGTCTTTTATTACTGGTAATATTGTTTTATTAGTAGAATATTTTCAAAAATCAAAAAAAAATCATATAATACAGGATGATGAGATTTTATGATACTTTATTATTTTGTTCATACCATTCAAATTGGTTTTTATACAATATGTATGATTTTATCAAAAGGATTTTATTTCTATTTTGTTTTTTTCTTTGATTTTTTGAATTATATGGTACCTAGTTCTTTCTTTAGGAAAAAAAGAGATAAAATGAAGGAAAGACAAAATGATCCTACTTCTTTTTTATCTTTTTTACTTGTCTATCTTGTTTTTATTTTTTGTTTGGTTACTTTCTATGTTGATAAGAGCAATCAGCATTATATATTGGAAGATACTATTTCAAATGATAATTCTGCTTCTGTTGAGAAGGATCAGACTACTACTATTCATTCTTTTGATTCTTTTAGTAATAATTTATATCGTAAATATAGTCAGTATAATCCTAATCATCTTTCTTTTGATGAATTATTATCTGTTAATCCTGAAGTTGTATCATGGATTTTAGTAAATGGAACTAGTGTAAATTATCCTGTTGTACAGACTATCGATAACAATTATTATTTAAATCATGATATTTTAGGTAATTTAAAGGGCAGTGGATGGATTTTTATGGATTATCGAAATAGTTCTCTTTTAGATGATTCTAATACAATAATTTATGGACATAATTTATTGAATCAAACGGCTTTCGGTAGTTTATCAAAGTTATTTACAGAAGATTGGTTTTTTCATGAGAATCATCAAATTGTTTTATATACTAAAGATAAGCATTATATTTATGAAGTATTCTCTTGTTATTATATTGATCCTGAAGTTTATTATTTACAAACTAATTTTTATACAGATCATGAATATATGAGTTTTTTAGATACTTTGAAAAGTAGAAGTATTTTTGATTATTCTGTTTCTTTATCTTCTCAAGATAAGATTCTTACTTTATCTACTTGTACAGATGATAATCGAGGTAGAAAAGTGATTCATGCAAAATTAGTATCATAAAAATAATCCACAATAATTGTGGATTATTTTTGATTAGACAGTTCTATGATTTTATTCATGTCATCATCCTTAGCAATAATATTTTTATGTGTTTGCTTACATGTTTCGCATTGATAGATGATTTTATAAGTATCTTTATATTTCTCAATATCAATTGGTTTTAATAGACCAAGGCATGTGTTTTCCCTATCACCAGGATTAATATCTACATGTTTAGAGTATAGGCAATAAGGACAATGATCTCTAGAAGAGTATCCTAAGGGTTTAACTTCTTTATTACAATTTTCACAGATAAAACCTTCATCTAATTCTCTAAATCGTTTCATATAATCACCTATTTCATTATACTTTGATTTTATTGACAAAACAAGCAAATTATGTTATAATGTGCATGTTTATTAAGGGGGGATTGAGATGAAATTTCATCGTATTTCAAGAATGTTTTTAACATTATTATTAGCTAGTGGAATACAGCTTAGTTTAACAACTTGTACAAAATCAGGAGTTATTATGGATTCTGATAAGGAAATGAATACTAATCAATCATATCAAGAAAAAGAAGTAGAAGAAGAAAACGATTATTATCATTTTGGTAAATAATAGTGGTTTTCTTGGAACTATTCTTTTTTTTTGGTATAATTGTTTATAGTTCGGAGTGATGATTATGGATATGCAGTTTATTATTCATGATTTTGAAGGGCCAATAGATTTACTTTTACATTTGATTAAAGAATCTAAAATGGATATTATGAATATTGAAATAGAATCAATTACCAAGCAATATGTTGATTTTTTACATGAACAAGAAAGGATGAATTTAGAAGTTTCTTCTGAATATTTAGTATTGGCTGCGGAGTTATTAGAGATTAAATCTAAAATGTTAATTCCAAATAATCAAATAGTAGAAGATGAAGAAGTTGAAGATCCTAGAGAAGAATTAGTCAATCGATTATTAGAATATCAAGCTTATAAAGATATTACTAAAGTATTACAGGAGAAGGAATATTTAAGAAAAGATATTTATACAAAGTCTCCTGAAAATATCAAGAATTATATGGATAATGAGATGCCTATATCTAGTGATGTTTCTTTAGATGATTTAATAGAAGCCTTTCAAAAATATTATCAAAGAAAGATGAAACAAAAACCATTGAATACAAAAGTTACAGTAAATGAGATTAGTGTTTCTTCTAGAAGGCATGATATTAAACGTTTATTGGTCAATAAGAAAAAAGTATCTTTTTTTGAGTTGTTTCCTGTTGCATCTAAGGAATATATTGTAGCAACTTTTTTGGCTATTTTGGAAATGGCTCGTAATCGGGAGTTAATGATTGTACAAAAAAATACATTTGATGATATTATTTGTGAGGTGTGTGAAGGTGAATAAAGCTGTTTTAGAAGGGTTATTATTTGTAGTAGGAGAAGATGGATTAACTTTAGAGCAAATAGAAGAGGTTTTAGAGATAGAAGAAGATGTTGCGAAAGAATTGATTCGTGAATTAAAAAAAGATTATGAAGAGGAAAGTAGAGGACTTCGTATAGACTTTTTAGGGAATCGTTTTAAGTTAACTACAAAATTTGAGCATAAAGAGTATTATCAAAAATTGATTGAGAATCCTGAGACGAATCATTTATCACAAGCTGCATTAGAAACATTAGCTATTATTGCTTATAATGAACCGATTACAAGAGTACAAGTTGATGCAATTAGAGGAGTAGGAAGTACATCTATTATTAGAAAGTTGGTTGCTAAAGGTTTTATTAAAGAAAGTGGGAGAAGTGAAATTCCTGGAAGACCTATTTTATATGAAACAACAAATGAGTTTTTAGATTACTTTGGTTTATCATCTGTAGATGATTTGCCTAATATAGAGGATATTATTAATGAAAAAGAGGAAGAAGAAGAAAATTCTGATTTATATACTTCAAAGTATATGGATAATGAAGATGTGGAAGAGAATATCTATTAGCAAATATTTTTTAAAAGAGTATTAAAAGAGTTGAAAGATTGTAAAAAAATGTGTTATACTCTTTTTGTACTTGCTTCCATGGCGGAATTGGTAGACGCGGTAGACTCAAAATCTACTTCTAGCAATAGAGTTCCGGTTCAAGTCCGGATGGGAGCACCATTTGGTATATAAGAGAAACAAATTCGTTTCTTTTTTTTGTTTACTATGATATACTTAAATTATCGTATAGAAGATAGGAAGTGATGAGATGTCTTTATTACAACCATATGTTGGCAAATTTGTTACCGCTACTTCTGCTTCTACTAAAATAGATGTGGAATCTATTATGGCGGGATGTGATTCTGTAGACAGTGAAGCTAGTAAAATAAGTGATGTCAATTCTAATATCAATAATATTGGTTCAACGATTGATAGTAATGCCTTATCTGTAGATGGAAGTACGGTTTTAAATTCTTTGGAAGAATGTTGTACAGGAATCAATGGAGTTCAAAATATGATATTTAATACTACTTCTGGAATTCGAGAGGCAGCTATTAGTGCTTATAATCAAATTCAAGAGCAATTTAATGCAGAAGCTAGAATTCGTGATCAAGAAGCAAGTGAAAGAAATTAAAACTAGGAGTGATACTATGAATCAAGAAGAGTATTTACCAGTAGGATCTGTTGTTTTATTAAAAGAAGCAGAAAGACCTGTTGTGGTTATTGGTTATAGTGTGATTGAAGAAAATAGTCAGGAAGTTTGGGACTATTTAGGATGTGCTTATCCTGTTGGAGTATTAAGTAGTGATAAAAATCTTTTGTTTCAAAAAAATCAAATTGAAAAAGTATACTATAGAGGGTATTGTGATCAGGAATGTCAGCAATTTTTAGATTTGTTAAAGCAAGATATGGAGAAGGTTCGTCATGGCAGAATTGAATTATAATGGGGATATTGTTAATCAAGCTACTTCTAGAATGGGAGAAGTGGTGGAACAATTTAGCTCTATTATTTCTTCTATTGAACATGCGACTAGTCAAATTATTTCTGCGAGAGGGTTCCAAGAATATATAGGTGGAATTGATGTATCTTACTTTAGTAATGCAATAGGAGAATGCCAAGAAGCTGTAAAAGTATTTATTTTAAATGTTCAACAAATGCAAGCACAGATTTTGTCTTATAGTCAAGATGATAAGGAGATTCAATCATTCTTAGATACATTAAATCGGTTGGATTATAAAAACTTAGACTTAAGTGGAATAGAAAGTCATATTTCTATGGGAAGAAAAGCTGACACTTTCTTTAAAAGTTTATTGAGTGATTTAGGAGTTGGAGTTTTAGGACTTGGAGAAGGAGTAGTAGATCTTTTTGAAACTGGAGCTGATTTTCTTGCTACTGGTGGAACTTCTGTTGCCTCTATATTTACTTCTATTTATGACAAAGCAAATGGAACAGATTATACTACTAAAATGTGGAATCAGACAAAAGCTTTTGTATCAGATAAAAAGTCAGAAAACTTATTTAATTCTATTTATTCTAATACAGAGATTGGACGATATTTAAAAAATAATGCCTATCAGTATGAAGGAGTAAGAGGTGTTACGAAGGGCTTAGGATATACAGTAGGTATGATTGGTTTAACTGCACTGACTGGTGGTGCTGCAAGTGGTGGATTAGTTGGAAGTGTAGGAGCTAATTCGTTAGCAGCAACAGCTGGAGTTTTAGGAGTAGGTAGAGGAGTAGAAGAAGCTTGGTCTGATGGAGCAACTACAGAAAAAGGACTTGCCTATGGAGTGGCTACAGGAGCATGGGATGCTGCTCAATGGTTTGCAGGAGCTAAAATTAATCAAATGGGAGGACTTGGTGACAAAATAGCTAGTGGAATCTTCAAAGGAGGCCGAAGTGGTGTAGGAGTGCGAATCGGTTTAGATATGCTTGATGGAGCTAGTGAAGGATTTGTTCAACCTGCACTAAAAATGATTTATAAAGATTACGGAGAAGGAACGCTTGTTGGAAATTATAAAGCAGCATTTGAAGAAGCTGGAGGCTGGGGAAATGTAGGAACTCAAGCAGCAATGGCTGGTGTTATGTCTGCCGTAGGAGAATTAAGTGATGCTAGAAAAATATTAAAATCAGAACAACAAGCAAGAAAAGTAGCTGATGAATATGCAGATGCTAGTGTATCAATGGGAATGTATTCTCGTGAAAGAACTATTGATGGTGAAGAGATAGCAGATTCTCCTAGTATTTTTAATGTTACTACTAGTGACAAAGTTCCCGAAGGTTTCAAAACATTTTCCGATGGATCTTATTTACCAACTGAAGAGTATACTCAACATGGCTTTGGGGCTATTATGGCACAATTTGAACAAAAGGTAGATGCTCATCAAATGGATCTTATCATTGAACAATATAGGGGTTCTTTATCTGCTGCAGATTATACAGCATTAAAGAATGCTAATCAACTATTTATTAGTAATGGTTATGAAGTTAGTCCAAATGAATTAAAATTAATTGCTTTTCATTCTAATGGTAATGTTGGACGAATTACGGATTTGTTAGCTAATTATCAGTTTATAAGTAAGGAAGAAAATCGTTCTTTTGCGGAACAACTTTCATCTGCTTTAATAGATGGTCAAAGTATTGAAAAAAGTAATCGTATGAAATTATTCAATGCGCATATTGATCAGTTATATGAGGGACGAAGAGATTATGAATGGCTAAATAATAATGAGTTAATTGGCAACTTAGATGAGAATAGTTTTTCTACTCGAACTCAATTAACTAAAGAAATGGAAAAATCACAGATTCAGCAATTATTAAGTACTTATGGAATTTCTGATGATAGTATTGCTGATCAAATATTTAATACAAAGGGATACTGTGCAAATATTCGGTCTGTATTAGAAAGTACCAATTTATCTTCTAGTCAGGTTGATGCTTTAGCAGATGCTTTAGCAAATGATGTTTTTTATCATGACAATATGGCTAAGATGAAAATAATTGATCTTATTCAACATAGAAAAGTAGATGAGGCATTTTCTTTGACAAAAAGAGTTTTGGATCCTAATTCAAATGATATTACTCCAATTATTACTGATATTTTTCGTACTAGTGATACTTATTTTGAGGCAGGAACTACGAAAAAGGTTGGATTATATTTAAAAAGTCATTTGAGTCCTAATAGAGAATTAAGTATAGCAAGTTTCGAGAATAATAATAATTTAGAAGAAGTTAAAAATCTTATAAAAACGGCTTATGATAGGGCGAATCTATTACGCGGTTTTGATGAGATTGTAGTAGATCTTGGTGATGGACATACTATTCCTGTTTTTGTTCAAAAAGGTATGAGAGCTTCTTCTAGTGATGTAGATTTTATCCTTGAAAATATTAAAAATTATCCTCAAGGACAAAAAGAATTATTTACTGAGTTAAAGCTTTATGATGGCAATTGTTCTCTGGATTATTTGGAGGATAATATGAGGGTTCGTGCGAATGGATTTTGTGTTAATCAAGGAGGTACTAGTTTTGGTAGTTTGGGTAGTATTTCCATTTTTACAGGAGGATATAATAACGATTACGTTATGAGACATGAACTTGGTCATAATGTAGATAAAATACTTACTTCCAATATAGGAGATTTATCGCATTCAAGTGAGTGGCAAGAAGCTATGCGATTAGATAAAATTGAAACCGGTGTTGATTCTATTACAGACTATGGTACTACAAATCATAAAGAGGACTTTGCAGAAAGTTTTACAGCATTATATAATAATTTAAGTGAATTTCAACGGAAATGTCCAAATCGGTTCCGCTTATTAGTACGGTGGATGCAGCAGTATCGATTAATGTAGAAAGGAGAAAAAGTATGGAAGAAAAGAAGATTAAATTATCTAATGGAGATGAATATACTTATATTCCAAGTAAACCTTTAGATGAACATGGTGAGACAATGTATATGGATGATTCAGGAAAAGAAGTTCCTATTGAAAAAGCAACGCATGGAATTAGACGGGTTTATAATAGTAAAGGAGAGCTTATTCGAGAAGAATTTATTTTCGTAGATTCTAATGCAGAAGATATTGATAATACGAAGTGGGCTAGTTTTTAAATCTTGTATAGAAGGGATGTTTTATGAGAAAAATATATATTGTATTAACTTATACTGGTACATTACTTGCTAAGTTAGTGAAAATTTATACTAGAAAGGAATACTCTCATGTATCTCTTTCTTTGGATGAAGATTTATCTCATATGTATAGTTTTGGTAGATTAAATCCTTATAATCCTTTTATAGGTGGTTTTGTACAGGAATCTCCTCATTATGGTACTTTTAAGAGATTTCATAAGACAAAAACAAAGATTTATTCTATCGAAGTGGAAGATGATCAATATGAAAGTGTAAAGTCTTTAATTGAAGATATTTGGAATCATAAAGAAATTTATCGCTTTAATTTTATTGGATTATGTGCAGTAGCATTTCATTTAAAAATTAAGAGAGAAAAATGTTTTTATTGTGCAGAGTTTGTCAAGTATGTCTTGGAACAATCTGAGTTAAATTTAAATTTACCAGAACTAATAAAACCTAATGATTTTGCTTCTATTAATGGAGTTAAAGAAGTTTATAATGGAATATTAAAAGAATATAATTTGTAAAGTATTTTGTACATTTTTCATTTTATGTATTGATTTAATATTTTTTTCCCGTTATAATTATTTTAGGCATAGTAGGAAAGGTGGCATTAGTGAGGTACGAATAAAAATATGTAAAAGCAGATGGTGATTGGATGAAAAATGAAGTAGAAGTAAAAGCACAGAAAATTTATCGACGAGAAGTATTTAAGAAGGCTGTAAAACTATTGTTTTTATTCCTATTGATTTTGACATCGGTGATTTATTTGGTTTTATATATTGTTTATGAGGGTGGAAGATTTACTGTTACTCTGGATAAGAACTTGTCTAATCGAAAGAATATCTATTTATCTGAAAGTGGAAGAAAGAGTGGTAAAACAAGAGAGTTAGCTGCTGAAACCATTAATTATATGGATAATATTTCGATTAAATGGTTACCTGAGGGAATTGATAATGAAGGAACAGGAACGCACAATGGTGATAATTATATTGCTTATACGTTCTATGTCATTAATTCAGGAAAAGAGACTGTTCATTATTGGTATGAGATTGATATTGATGATACGATATTAAACGTTGATGAAGCTATTCGAATCATGATTATACGAAATGGTGAAAAGACAGTTTATGCGAAAAAGAGTAGAGTAACTGGTGAAGCTGAAGCTGGTACGAAAAAATTTGCTTCGAAATCAATTGCGGTTTTGGAACAAAGAAAAAAATTTAAGCCCAATGCAAAGGATCGTTATACTGTTGTGGTATGGATTGAGGGAGATGATCCTGAATGTAAAAACGATTTACTTGGGGGAGAAATTAAGCTACACATGGATATAACCGAAGAACATGTCGATGAAAAGAAAAAAAATAAATAGAAAAGGAGTTAATAATTATGGCAAAAGCTAATAAGAAAAATGAGAGAAAAAGAAGAAAAATATTTTTAGCAATTATCATGATTTTGTTTGTTGGTGTTGTATTAACTGCATCAACCTATGCATGGTTTACTGCTAATAGAACTGTTACGGTTGAGGCAATTGATGTACAAGTTTCTACTTCTCAAGGTTTACAAATATCAACTGATGCATCTAATTGGAAATCAATTGTTACAAATACTGATATTACAGGAGCAAATTGGACTGGAGTATTGAACCAATTACCACAAGGAAGTAGTACTGCCGTTCCAGTTTCAACAATTGGTACAGTTAATAATGGTTTACTTGATATGTATAAAGGTACAATTGATACTGGTACTAGTGGAGAAAATATTTTAGTAGCTGAAAAATCTACTGAAGTTAATGGTACAAGTGGAGATTTCGTAGTATTCGATTTATTCTTCCAATCATCAGCAGCACAAACAGTTTATTTGACATCAAACTCTAGTGTTGTTGCTAAAGGTACTTCAACTGGTATTCAAAATGCAGCACGTGTTGCATTCATTAAAGAAGGTAGTGTAGCATATGGTACTGCACCAGCTGATGCACAAGCATTAAGAGGTGAAATATCTAAGTGGATTTGGGAACCAAACTATGATGTTCATACAGCTGCAGCTGTAAGTAATGCATTAAACGTTTATGAGATTACTGTTGGACAAACTGGTGGATCAAAACTTGCATATAAAGGAGTTAAAGCTCCAATTGCTAAAGCAAACAATATTCCATTAAAAAGTGGAGATACTCAATACTTTGCTGATGTTACTACAGTTGGTAGTTTAGCAAGTGGTATTCCAACTAGTGGATATTTAAATGCTTTTGATGTTGCTGAAGGTGTTACAAAAGTACGTATTTATATGTGGATTGAAGGACAAGATGTTGACTGTGAAGATCGTGCATCTGGTGGACAATTAACATTTAATTTACAATTTAGTATTGATCCTAATGCTGGATCATAAGATTCTTTTAAAATTTGAAAAGCCTTCCTTGAGGAGGCTTTTTATTCTATGGGGTGAGTGAAATGGATAATAAGATTGAAGAAATTCAAAAACTTAGTAATGAGGATTTATTAGCTTTACATTCTGCTATTACGGAACATTTGAAATATTTAGATGAGAAAATCATTTCAGATGAAGAAGAAAAAGCAACAGATGGTGGTGATGCAAGTGAGTAATCTAAATGAAATTTCTGTTATGAAAGAAATAGAAATTAATAAAAATCATATTGAACAATTTCCAATGGAAACTGAAGAAGGCACAAAAAGAACAAAAGAAAAGTTTCATATGAATGCTGTTAATGAAAGAAACATTTATGTTCAAAAACAACATGCTGTATTTGATCAATATCGTATTGAATGTGAAAATGAAATGAAAAAGAGAATCAAAGAGTTAATGCCACAAGATAAATCTTCTGAATATGAAAACGGTATTAAAGAAGTAGATGAGTTGCTTTATTTGGTTAAATTGAATTCCAATATTTCAAATGGTTTTAAATTAGGATTAGATTTTATTGTTGCTTCTATCCAAGATGATTCTTCTTTAGAAGATATTAATCGTATTTTAAAAAGTTTTATCGATAAGTTTCAAGATTTAGGAATTTATTTATCGATTCAAGATTTTTCTTATACCATGTTTACAGAGCAATATATGAGTTCATTTCTTCGTAATTCTTCTAGTGATGTTATGAAGGATGTTTTTGAGAAAATATATTTTACTTGTCCTGATATTATGATGCAATTAAAGATGAATTTGATTCATATCTTAGAAAAGTATAAATCTCAGTTAGAAAAATATGTTGTTTCTTTGAAAAATAAATTGTTTTTAGAACATCAAGTAAATGATAATAATGTTATTGAGAAATATACAGTGGTTCGTTATCAATCAGGTAATGAAGTTGCGATAGATCCATATTATAATACGATTTTGTTTACAGAAGGAAAAAAGAAGATTTCTGATTATGTAGAGGGATCTCCAACTCGTCAAAAAAATTATAATGCATTTGCAAGTAATGGTAACTATGATGAATTAGGAGAAGAAGAGAAAAAACATTATAATTCTGCTGTAATGGGACTATATCTTACTTTAAATGAATTAAAGAAGTATTATCATTATGAATTTATTTTAAAAGATTTGTTAGAACGATATAAAAATAAAGATGCTGCGAAAGGACAATATGCAACTAAGAAGAAAGAGCTTGAAAAGGAAGAAAAAACTAGAGTATCTCTTTATAAAGAATATCAAAAAGCTAGTGGTATCGGATTGTTTGCTAAAAAGAATGAAACAAAGATGAAAAATGCAATGTTAAAAATGAATGAACATATTCGTAAACTAAATACTCTTTATGAAGAATATCGTGATTTAGATATTACCAATAAATTGAATAGTCTTACTGAGTCAGCTAGTATTTATGATTTGTTTTCTATTGCACTTACCTCTTTTCCTTTTTTAGAAAAATGTTTTCAAAAAGAAGAGATATTTCAAGAATTTACTTTAGAGGAAAATGTAGAGGAATATTTTAAATTTATCTATAATCCAAATAATAGTGTATTAAGAAAAGTTAATGTTTTTGCAGATTATGATCTTGTTTCTGTTGTTGCAGAAAAATATAAATTGTTAAATCTTGTTGTTACAAGTGAAATGATTGATCCGGATAATATTGATGCTACCATGGAAAGTGTTAAGTTTATTAATTTAATACAAAACATTGAACGTTCTCCTATTTCTCTTCATACGATTGATATAATTTGTCAGATGTTAGAAATTGTTGGGAAAGAGGAACAAACAAGTGAAATGATTTAAAGTTATTTAATTATTGGATACTATTGTTTCTTGTGTTTGAGTCGATTGTTTTTTTTCTTCTTGACACTAATTATGGATTTAGGTATTATTAAATTTGGAGGGATATGTTATGGAAATACTATCATTAGAAGATATTGAAACTTGTAGTAGTTATGTTGATGCTGTGTATAAACGTTTTGATGATTATTGTAATAAAATTACTAGATTAATCAATGCTTTTCAGAATGAACATATTGTTGAAACTTTTTCGGTTTCTGGAAATTTTGGTCAAAAGCAAATCGATAATTTGGAATCAATAAAGGATATTATTAGAAGAAATAATGAAAAATTATCATCTGACTTGATTCCTTGTACTAAAAAATATCTTGAAACTCAAGAAAGATTGAATCAATCTGGACGTTAGGAGGGGTTGTTATGGATTCAAATGAAAAAAATAATTATGATGATTATAGTTATATAAATCATCTTAATGAAAATGATATAGAGTTGTTATCTTATAAGGCTTATCGTACCATTGAACAAAGTGGTGATAGTGCTTTGTTAGAGCTAGCTCAGGCGGTGGGAAATTTAGGTAGGATAGAATCTGATGGACCTAGTACTACATTTAATTGGATTACTACTGAGGGCATTTATAAGATAAGCGAAATTCTTTCTAAAACTAATGTTTCTTTGGGTAATGCTTGGGATGACTGTGCTGATTTATGTTTAAAAATTGATGAAAAAGTATTATCTATTATTAATAATTTGGTTAAAGCCATTAATCAATATGCTGATGCTTCTTATCAAATGGAACAAGAAGCTACAGCAGCTGCACAACAATATAATGAGTCTGCTAATTCTTACCTTAGTGAACTTGATAGTATAGAGATTTAAGAGACTCTATATTATAAATTTGAATAAAAAGCATGTTATTTTTAATACTATAAATGTACAAAAGTACTTTTATAGTTTTTTTTTCTATGTTATAATAATATAAGGAGAATAGAAGAGGTGGAAAGATATGGGAAGAATTAAAAATATCTTAAAATATATTGCATCTGTTTTTTTAGTTCTTTTGGTGTCTTTATGTATTTACACTTTTGTTGTGACAGACATAATGAAAAAGGACTATGTAAATGTCTTTGGATATACTTATTTTGTTGTAGCTTCTGGTTCTATGTCTGGTACTATTGAAGTTGATGATATTATTTTTGTTCGTTTAACAAAAGATGTAAAGCCAAATGATATTATTACTTTTAAGAGTAAAGATGGAGATATTATTACACATCGTTTGATAGAGAAAGATGGTAGTAATTATATTACCAAGGGAGATGTTAATAATGTTACTGATGAAGCGGTTTCAAGGGAGCAAATTATTGGTAAAGTATCTAGTATTGTTTCTCCTAGTTTTATTTTAAAATCTATTGCAGTATTTTTAATTGTTTTTATTTTCTTAGCATTAGTAAATTTTGATGGGATTGTTCAGAAGTATATTGTTAAAGGAGATAAGCCAAAGGAAAAATTACCTGAAGATATTTTTTCTAGTTCTACTAATAGAGTGGAAGAACCTTCTTCTGGGTTAACGCAAACAATTGCTTTAAAAGATATGGAAAAGTTAGAAAAAGCTCATGAGAGAGAGGTTGCTGAAAAAGATAATATTGAAGTTCTTGATTTTACAGAATATCTTTTTGATGAAGATATTCCTAGAAGAAAGAAAAATATTAATCTTCATGAAAAAGAAACTGTTGATTTAGTTGTTGCTATATTGAAGTGTAAGAAAAATCAAGTGGCTAAAGCTAGAATGAATAAAAAATGGTTACTGAGATACCAATATGTTTATAAGCTATGTCAATTGTTATTAATTCGTGATACAGATGTATTGATTGAGGAAATTAATAGTCCATCATTCCAGGAAATATTTGATTATGATTTGGAGCGAGTTGGTTTAACAGAAACTATTCGTAATCGTATTTATGATATGCCAATTTATGTTTTTCTAAGGATTTTAACTTATTCTATTCTGTACAATGATGATGAAATGTTTGATGGTGTTTATAAAATATTAAAATATAAAACAATGGTTGATAAAGAGCATATGTTCTGTGAAATACCAAAATCTAATACTTATGCAATGAAACAGCTTAAGGTACTAGTTTCTTTTATGCAAAAAGTATCTGATAAATTTGATAATAAAAAAGTATTTGATTTGGATAAGATTGAACGAATGGTAAAAATAGGAAACTATTAAAATAGGAAGTGAGAGCAGTGAAAACAAGAAAAAAAGTTTATAAAAAATTGTTTCTTTCTTTTTTTGCTGCTTTTCTTGTGACTTCTTTTTCTTTTTTTGTATATGAACTCTTCACTGGTGGAATTTCCTTTGCTTCTGTTGAAGATGGATGGGATGGTGAGACTGTTGCTAAAGCTTTTTCAGCTGGTAATGGAAATTCTGATAACCCTTATATTATTCATACACCAGAAGAATTTCTTTATTTTAAACAGTTAATTGAAGGAGAACAATCCACTTCCTATCAAGATAAATATTACGCTTTGGATGCAGATTTAAATTTTGGAGAGAAAAGTCTTTCTAGTATTGGAATTATTCAAGAAGAGGAATCTCGTATCTTTAAAGGTCATTTTGATGGAAGAGGTCATTCTATTTCTAATATCTTGATTGATAAGCCAATTGTAGTAGGAGATGTTTCTTATTACTCTTTGTTTACTCAAGTAGAAGATGCTCATGTAGAGAATGTTATCATTGATAATTATAAAGTTGTAACAGAAGAGTCATCTGAAAAGGTTATGATTAGTTTATTTGGAAATATTCATATTCTTGAAGAAGAAAATGTTGAAAAATTTAGTGAATTTCATGATATTATCATTCGTCATATTGATATTGATTTTAGTAAGAATGATTCTGAAAATACTATGATTGGATTATTTGGAAATGATGTTTCCAAAAATGTTAAAATTCATAATATTTTGATGGATGGTAAAATTACTGGAAATCAAAAAGTAAAAGAAGCTTCTTTTATATCGGGAGAATTATTAGGAGAAGTATCTCATATTATTACTCATTTTGATTATGATGATATTGAGAATAAGAAAATATCTTCTGATAAAATAGATTATTTCTATACTTTTGATTCTGGTAAATTATATTTTAATAATCAAGAAGTTTCTATCGATGATGTTTTACGTTTATTTAATGAAACAATTGATTCTAAGTATTATTGGGATTATGAGAATGATTCATTTGCTTTTAAAGAATATGTTTCAACAGTAGAAAGTACTACAGAAGAGAATGTTTCTAATCAATCAAAAGAGTTTTCTTTTTCAATTCGTGGGATTACATCACCTGATATTACATTACATGATTCTGGTGTTGTTGGAGATACTATTTATATTAATGATTTAGACATGGATTATAATTATTATAAGGGACGTAATTATACTGAAGTTTCTAATGGTACTTGGCCTAGTGGAAATAGTAGTGGAAAGTATAGTGATTCTTCTTTAGCAAAAGTTTATATTGCTTATCGAGGAGAAGATATTAATTCTAGTAGTGTTGTTGGATATGTTTCTTTATCTGAACAAGTTTCTAATTTTATTTATTATAAGTATTATCCAATAGAAAATGGGTATGTAACAATTCCTTTAATTGATAATCCTTATGCTGATAGGCCAAATGATCGTGCGTTTAATGGTTGGATTACTGATTATCCTGGTGCTGTGGTTAGTTTGGATTTAGATACTTATACTCGTTATGTAAGAGTTCCTGCTAGTAGTCAAATTTCTATTACAATGTATGCTACTTGGACAGAAGCTACTGTAGTTAATAGTATTACTAGTAGTAGTTTGAAAAGTGCTACGATGCAACCTGTTGCGAGTGGTGTCAATACTGTTTATGATGTACCTACTTTGTATTCTTATCATTCGATGAGTAGTGGTACTAATAATAATGGTACAGCTTATCCAAATGGAGCAGTAGATGAGAACGGATATAGTTTGAATGGGCAAAGATGTTATCGAATTAGTAGAACTCAACCTGCTACTTGTTATTATTATACGAGATATACTGGTTCTTATTATGAAGGACAAAATAATTTATATCAATTATTAAATGGTACGATGACTTCCTATGTTGTTCCTGCTCCTAGATATGAACTTATTAGTGATTTTTTAGATTTGGATGATAATGTATCTGGTTATTTTAGAAAGGTACGTGTAAATGGATCTTTAAATGGATATTATAATAGTTCAGGAGTTTTACAGACTGGTGGAAGTTGTAATGGAGGTAATAGTTGTGACTATTATCAATTATTACAATATAGTGATTCTAATACTATTACTCGTAATAATTATAGTGATTACTATTATTTAACAACTCGTGATACTAATATTGTCTTTTTAACTGGTAATATTAATGGTACAAGTAATTCTGTTCCTCTTACTATTACAGGAATTCATAATGGAGAAAATAATTCAAATTATCGAGTTAATTTGACAAATAATTCTTATTATTCGTATACAGGGTATTCTTTGACTGCTGGAGCTGATTTAAGAATAGAATACTGTAACTTATATACGGGATTAATAGAGCCAGAAGCTAGTGGACCAGCAAATGCAAGTAATAGTTATATTTATGGTAACTTTTACAATTTAAAGATTGGTAGAGGAATTCCTATTACAGAAGGAACTTATACTTCTGGATGGGGATGGAATGCGGAAACTTATGATGGAACTTATTTCAATGCGAAAGGTATTGTTGGGGGTAGAAGTAGTTCTACTACAGCGAGTCCAACGAAGTATAGTTTGATTGTTGAATCTGGTTATTATAATTATATCAGTGGTGTTAGTACAACTAGTTCTAGTGCTACTTATAATGTTAATGCAATGGTAACTTATGGAAATGACTTTGATCGTATTCGTGGAAATCATGATTTATTAGGAGTTGATTATAATGCAGCTTCTTCCTATGGAGGAACTGTTACTAGTGGTTCTGTGACAACGCCTTTTATTCAAACAACGGTTAAGAGTGGTACTTTTGGAAATGATACTACTGATACAGCTGCTGGTATTTATGTAGGTGGTTTGAATGGAGGTACAATTTCTTCTCCTGCTGAGACCATTATCGAAGGTGGAAAAATCTTGTATTTAAATGGTGGGCCTTTGATTTCTACTGGTCTTACGAATTATAATGCTATTTATATCTATATTAAAGGTGGAGAATTAGATGCTGTATTTGGTGGAGCTGCACGTACAGAAACTTATGGTAATCGTATTATTAATATGACAGGTGGTACCGTAAATTATTCCGTATTTGGAGGTTCTAATGGTGTTGAGGGTAATAATAATGAAAGCTCTCGAGGTACTTTAAATGGTAAGACTTTTGTCCGAATCGGAGGAAATGCTACGGTTGGAACAAAAAATGACACCGTATTTGGAATAGAATCTGGTTCTGTATTTGGTGCTGGAAATGGTAATTCTTCTTATTCATCTATTGGTTCTGTTAATGATTCTAAGATATTGATTGAAGATAAAGCTACAATTAACGGGAATGTTTATGGTGGTGGAAACTATGGTGCCGTTGTTTCACAAAGTGGAAATAGTTCTACGACTACGATTACTGTAAATGGTGCTACTATTAAAGGTTCTGTTTATGGTGGAGGTAATAACAATGGTAGTGGTAGTGGTTCTGTAACTTCTACAATTAATATTACTGTTAATGACGGAGAGATTGATACTTCTGTTTATGGTGGTTCTAGAACAAAAGGTACTGTTTATGGTGGTACTACTGTTAATATGAATGGAGGCACTGTTAAAACTGATGTTTATGGTGGAGGAGAAGGAGGTTACTCTAATGATAATAATCCTGGTACTTATGTCAGAGATAGTGTAACTGTTAATATTAGTGGTGGTAAGGTTGAAGGAAATGTTTATGGTGGAAGTGCTTATGGTACTGTTAATGCTATTGATCAAAATACCAATTCTTCTTCTGCTACTACTAAAGTAACTGTAACTGGTGGTGTTGTTCAAAATAGTGTTTTTGGTGGAGGTAAAGGTAGTTCTTCCTATACACCAAAAGTAGTTGGTGATATTACTGTTACTGTAAATGGTGGCTCTTCTGGAAAAGTATTTGGTGGATTTGATGCCTCTGGAAAACCAAGTAATGGAGATGTTGTTTATCTTAATAATGGAGTTGTTGGTAACGCTTTTGGTGGAGGAAACAATGCTAATCAAGATCGGACAGATATTCGTCTACAAGGCTCTACGATTACAGGTAATTTATATGGAGGTTCAAACTTATTAGGTACTGTTACAGAGTCTAATGTTACGGTTAGTTCTGGTAGTGTTGTAGATGTCTTTGGTGGTAATAACTTAGATGGTCTTACTGTTACTACAAATGTTACCGTTACTGGAGCTACTATTTCTGGAGATATTTATGGTGGAGGTAATGAAGCTTCTTCTGGAACTTCTAATGTATTAGTTTCTGGTTATACGGATTCTTCACAAGATGTTTATGGCGGAGGTAAGAAGGCTGGCGTTACTACTACAAATGTTACTATTCAAAATGATACATTACATTATGTCTTTGGTGGTTCTAATGTATCAGGCGATGTTGATACTAGTAATGTTCATATTAATAACTCTACTGTTCTTTCTGGTTATGGTGGAAATAACCAAGGTGGCGAAACAGATAAGACTAATATTGATACGACTGCTTCTACTATTACTAATTTATTTGGTGGTGGGGATAATGCTACTTCTGGAACTAGTAATGTTACTGTAAATAATGGTACGATTACGAATGTTTATGGTGGAGGAAATGAAGCTGGACTTGATTCTTCTAATGTTTCTATTAAAAATGGTACTATTACTAATGTTTTTGGAGGATCTAATGAATCCGGTAATTTGGATGAGTCTAATATTATTCTTGGTGGTAGTCCAATTGATGTTCAGGTTTCTGTTAATAAGAGAGCTCCAGGTGATTATCCACAATCAACAAAGCCTACTTATGCTGATATTACTGTTACCGTTTCGAATTTGACTGATTCTGTTATTGATGATTGGAAAATTGCTTTGAATGTTCCAGAATCTACAATCTTTTCTAATTATTCACAGTCTAATATTAGTGTTAATGGTGATACTTATACTGTTAATTCGACAAATCGTTATTATGGAAAAAATTCATTACCAGCCAATGGTTCTTATACTTTTACATTTAGTGTTTTATCAGATGTTAGTTTAGGGGACTTTGCTGTTAGTGGTGAAGTTAATCAACCAACTAGCTCTAGTACTTCTAACATTCATATTCAAAATGTTTTTGGTGGTAATAATCATGGTGGTGTAACGGATAGTACTAATGTATTTGCTCTTGCAGGAGATGTTCATACTATCTATGGTGGAGGTAATGAAGCAGAAGTTGGTTCTACTAATGTTGTTGCTGCTGGAGTTACAGCTGTTGATATCTATGGTGGAGGTAATGCTGCTGGTGTTACCGGTGATACTTCTTTAGATATTGATGGAGGAACTACTATTACGAATAATGTTTATGGTGGAGGAAATGAAGGTATTGTTCAAGGTAGTACTAATGTTACGATTACGGATGCAGAGGTCAATGGTAATGCTTTTGCTGGTGGAAATGGTAGTACAGCTGTTGTACATACAAACTCTACCATTACTATAGATGGTGAAACTGTAATTGGTACTCCTACAAGTGAGGCTCCTAATTCTGGATGTGTATTTGGATCTGGAAATGCTGCTAGTACAGGTATTGAAGGAGTAGATACTTCAAAAGCTACTGTAAATATTGTTGGTGGAAAAATCTATGGAAATGTATATGGTGGACCTAAGATGGCTGTTGTTTATGGAACAACAGATACCAATATTGGAACAAGTTCTGTTTCTCTTAGTGGTTTACTTGAAGATGATATCCATATTTATGGAACTGTATTTGGTGGTGGAGAGTCTAATGCTAGTGGTAGTGATACTTATGACTGGACATTTATCTCTGTTACAAAAGGTATCGATGTAAATATTGATGGAACTGGATATATTGCTCATAACTATGACTTTATTATTAACGGTAGTATCTTTGGATCTGGAAATGCTTCTAGTTCTTCTGGAACTTCTAATATCACAATAAAACATTTAGGATCTAGAGAACAACCTAATAAGAGTATTTCTATTCAAAGAGCAAATAATTTAGTTATTGATGATTCTGTTATTGAACTTGAAGGTACTACTGATAGAACAAATGAATATTCTGATATTTTGTATTCATTTAATATGATTGATAAATTAATATTAAAAAATAATAGTGTATTATTACTACAACATAATGCTAATATGTTAAAAGAATTATATAGTGGAGCAGATGTAAATGGTGCATTGGTTCCTGCTACTGTTGATATTGATGATGATACACAAACTGTTACAAGAAATACAGATAATCGTATTTATATGTTACCAGGACAGAATTTGAATGTTACGATTAACCAGGGTGCTACTGCTTATGGTAAAGTTACAGGAATGACGTTCTTCGGAATGTACAATGGTTATGATAATGGTACATATCGTTTTGGTTTGTACGATGATGATTTGAACTATGGAGATGCTGGAAATGCAGGACTTGAAATTGTTGGTGGTAGTTATGTAATTGGTTTACATCATGTAAATCATGATATTACAAAAGATGGTTTCTATTCTAATTATTTAAATGAGGATTATACGGAAGTTACGACTGCTTATATTAATCCAAGTACAATTGGTGAAACTGGTTATCGTTGGATTATTGGTTTTGAGGCAATTAATTATGAGTTTACGTTAAATGCATCTAAGTATTCTTCTTTAGGTACTTATGAATTACAATTAATCGATTTTGCTGAAGGTAATACCTTATTCAGTGTAATAGGATTTGATAGTAGTGGATTAAATCCTGAGATTCAATTGGTTGATTCTAATAATGTTCCGAGGGTAGGAAGAACTGAGGCAGATGCAAATAGTATTTTAGGTTTGTCTATGAAAGCTGAAACTCAAGAATGGACTGGTTATGGTACTACTAAGATGCTAGGAAATAGTCAAATTACTGGAGATACTGATTATCGTACCGACAGTAGACAGTTAGCTCCTTCTTTGATGTTCTATTTATATCATGCTAAAAATATTAATTCTGATGGAAAACTAGGTACAGTAGTTCTTACATTACGAGCTGATATTCCTAAAAATGCTATTGAATATGATATTAAATTTATTACAGTTACTATTAATTTAGTGGCTAAAAAATATGATGATGCTGATAGTTATGATGCTTCTATTACGTATGATAAGCGTTATGAAATGCCTTCTTCAACACTTGTAAACATTACAAATCAAAGTCAATTCAGTGCTTATTATTCTTTAATTGCTTGGAATGATCATTTTGAAAATATTTATGGTAATAATAATCAGAACTATCATGTATTAACTACTAATTCTCCATTACCAGTTAATACAATGATTACTATGTTAGATTATGGTGCTAATCCAAATCGACCAGATTATTATTACTTTACAGTTACTCAAGCTGTTTATAATGATTCCCTTCAGCAATTGTCTCAATATAATGAGGTTGTATATCCACTTCGTAATTTTATTAAGATGGATAGTACTAGTACGAATAATACTTATGATGATCAAGTTGCGAATCGAGCTTATTATGATGCAGATGCTGGTCTTGTAGACGAAGAGTTTATGTTTATCTTTGATTTTAAGGAAACAAATACTACTGGTGAACATTTAAATAATACTATGTTATTTGAACTTCGAAATCACGAAGACCGTACAATGTTTAATGTATTGGGTATACGTGAAGGTTTGATGGTTTATAATACGTATGAAAGTAGTAATGTTGTTTTGGAGCAAACGATTACAGACACCGATCAGTATTTATATTATAATGTTCCAGATGAGTTTCATTATTCAACTAGAATTCAATACAATCAAACAGAAAATCGTCAATCTGTTATTGATACCAATTATGAATCTAGTAGTATGGGGCTTAATGTATCATTCTTTGATCGTGAAGGAGTTCCTGTTAGTTCTAGTATGCTAATTGGTACAAGTATTGTGATTGATAATCAAGAGTATTTTGCAGATGGTGATGGAGTTTTTAGAATTAAGTTGGCAAAGAAAGTTTCAAACTTAGATAAATTGCCAAAAATTACAGTAAACAAAGATTTACCGGCTGGTGAATATACTATTCGGTATACACTGTTTGCTTCTGATGATGGTCTTCATAATTCTGTTTATGAAAACTCTGTTACTAGAGATTTTACAGTACATGTTGTTAGTGCAGATAACTCGATTGTGGTGGATTGTAATGACGGTACAAAGATTGTCAATGGTGAGACAGGCCTTAATATGAATGGTACAAAGAAAAATACTTATACGGTCAAATATGCTGCAGAGTTGAATAATCCTAATTTTAGAATTGAATTATTTAAAAGAAATACAGATGATGCGAATAGTACGGGTTATACGTCTGTACCATTTAGAACGTTATTTAGTGATTCATTCTCTATGATTCGAGATAATGAAGTTTATTTTGAGATGGGAAGTGCTAGTGAAAAAGATCTTGAATTTACTCTTCAAGATGAACTTACTAGTGGTACTTATCGTATTGTATTTAAACTTTATGATAATAATCAGTTGATTGATAGTGAAGAAAAGTATGTTATCGTTAATAAAAAATCTGAATAATTATTTGAATTTCTGAGATAAGTATGTTACGATTATGGTGGTGATATTAGATGAGAAAATTTTTACGATGGGTTTGGTCGCTTTTGGAAGTTATTATTATTGTTTATGTTATTGTTTTGACTTCTTTCCTATTATGTAGGAATAAGTATGGATATACACAATTTGGAGACTATACTTTTAATAATATTGATTTGTTAGATGAGAAAAATATTGCGAATGCGAAAAATGGAGATTTGTTAATTGTTAAGAATAGTAATGATATTCAAAAAGGTGATGTTATTTACTATTATGCTGTTTATAATGAGAGCTATATTATGAAAACTAGTCCTGTTTTAGATATTCAAAGTGATGATTATAGCTATTTATATACAGTAGATGATTCTGGTAATGTCAATATTACTGGTACAAAAGTCATTGGAAAGTATGCAAATACTTATGCTCATCTAGGAACTGCTTTAGAAATTTTAGAGAGTAGATTAGGATTCTTATTCGGTGTTTTATTACCAATCATGATTGTCTTTATCTATCAAGTATATGAATTTGTTGTTATTATTCGTTATGAAAGAGTTGAAGATGCAAAAGAAATTGTTTCAGAGATAAATGATAATGAAGAAAAAAAGGAATCTCCAAAAGAAGAAACAGAGAAGAAAAATGTTTCTGAAGAAGTGAAAGAAGAGCAGGATAATTCAGAAAAACAAGATGATCAAGAAGATGATGATATCGAAATTTTGTAATTTCTTAAAAGGATTATTTTAAATAATCCTTTTTCTATGTTATAATGTTTATGATAAGGAGTATATATGAAAGATCAAGACCAGAAGAAAAAATTATTTCCTTTTGTTGTTATCCTTGTATTAGTAGGATGTTTTCTTTATTTAGGAGCTAAGGGTACTTATACTTCTTTTGAATCAGAGATTGATGGGAATGTATCAGCTTCTGTTGCGGGAATTCAGTTAAAGATTAATGGAGTAGATGTTGTAGGTAATAATGATGGTACTTTAGATAATCGTATTATTTTGGATAATACTACTTGGGTTTCTACTCATACAAGGGAAGAAAAGATATCTCCAGGTAGTTCAGGAACCATTGATTTAACTTTAGACCCTAGTGGTAGCGAAGTAGCAATTCTTTATGAATTTCGATTTGTAGATAAAAAAATCGATGATGATAAATTGCTTACTTTTAGTACGATTACTTCTGATGATACATTTACTCGTACTGGAGTGGATACTTATACAGGAGTATTTACAATGAGTGATATAGATAATCATAAAACGGTTCATATATCTGCAGATTTCTTCTTTGATTATTTAACGGATATTGAAGGTATTACAGAAGATAATCAAGTTTTGGATGATTTATTTGAAATTCATTTTCATGCTATTCAATATAATGGAGAAACTATAACTGAGTATGTTGGAGAATAGTGGGTGTGTTTGATGACAAATTGGATAAGTAAAATGCAAAATATAAAGTTTTTAGAAGAAAAAAAGAGATTTCTTCTTTTTGTGTTTGTTTTACTTTTTATTTTGTTTTTAGCATTTTATTTATTACGAGTTGCTTATGCAAGATATGAAGTTAGAGCTAAAATTAATGCAAATATTGATAAAGCTTTGTATATTTTTGAAGATGATAAACTTGATTTTAATTTAGAGCCAGAAGGAATTATTCCATCAGATGAGCCTTATGTTTATCGTTTTAGTGTTTCTAATTATAATACTAGTAAGCATAGTGATGTGGATATTTCTTATCAGGTAAAGGTTCGTACTACAACAAATTTACCAATTACAGTTTCTATGTATCGGAATGAATTACCAGATGCAGCTGGAGCGGCTAATATATTTCAAAGTTCTGTATTAGAGCAGGATGAAGATGACGCTTGGTATCGATTGTATAGTCCTAGTAGTGAGTTTGAGATGAACTATGAAGATGATGTTACCGATATTTATACGATGGTTATTTCCTTTCCATCTAGTTATGCTAGTGATATTACATATGCTAATTATTTAGAAAGTATTGAAGTTATTTTAGAATCAAAGCAAATAATTTAGGAGGTGAATATTATGAATTTTATTCGAAAACATAGAAAAATGAGTATTCTTTTCTTAGTTTCTTTAGTATTATTCTTTACTATTTCTATTGTTTTTGGTCGTTATATTCATAATATTATTAATCAATACTTATTAGAAACAAAAGGTTTTTATTTTAATAGTAGTATTTTAAATGTTAATGGTAAAAATTACTTAATTAATAACTGGGATGGTGTTAATACTTATACGTTAACTATTGACTTAAATAATCGTAAGAATGATGAACGATATACGAAAACTGATATTTCTTATTCGATTCAAGTCAATTGCCCTAGTTCAGTTACTTGTACTTTAAGTAAGAATTCGGGAACTCTTCATCCAACGGATGAGACTGATTCTTATCAGGTTCTTGTTACTCCTAGGCAAAACTTTTATGAGAATGATACTGTTCGAGTAGAAACTTCCGTTACTTCTAGTCATCCTTATCAGAAGACTATGAGTGCTACTTATACCATTGGGGTTGAGAAAAGTGATTTCTCATATGAAATTGAAGATGCTGTTAATAATAAATATTTAATTATTCGTTTCTTAAATTCGATTTCTTATTATCAAGTAGAAGAGGCATTTGGAGATTATTCAGTAGGAGATCAAGTTAGTTTGGAAGACTATAGTACTCTTTCAACTGCTGATAAAAATAAGTGTTTTTCTGCTGTTGTTACAGTACAATATAATCCTAATATATTATTTGTTGATATGACAAATGACTTGTTCCTTCATCGATTGTCTAGTCCTTATCAGGAACAGACTATTGGGGGACATCAGTATGTATCTAAATTTGCTTTTAAAGTCAATGCTAGTTCTAGTAGTGAAATTATTTTTTATAAAGATGATATTACACAGAATTATACATATCCTATTGTCAATAATAGTTCTATTATTCAAGTTTCTGTTAGAAAAGCAAATTAATTCATTTTCTTTGGATATTTTCTATGATATAATTTATTAGATAAGGTAGGTGTTTTGATGAATAATTTAATTAGTATATTTATGAATTATAAGATCGAGCGCCTTGTCGAATATGGTGTCTTTCTATTAGATGAAGATTCTCCTTTTATTAGAAAAATTTTTGGAGAATACTTTTCTGTTTATGTAGACAATTATTATTATCATGTTTTTCATACCATAGATGATGGAGTTTATAGTGATCAAAATTTAAAGTTAGAATTAAAAGGTATTATGGAAGAAATGCTTGATGATTATTTACAATATGAATTGGTAGAAAGTAATGAAGATTATCAAGCTCATGTTCATATTATTCGAAAATTAAAAGATTTTTCTTATGAAGTTTTGAAAATTGATTCACTAGAAATTTCTAATAGAGAAGAGGTTACTTCTAAAGTAGCAGAATTTGTTCAGAATAATTCATGGTTTCAAAAGAAAATTGGTGATCGACTTTCTAAGTTTACTAAACTTATTAGAGAAACATTTCAGACAAATCATAAGTTATTATCTTATGAAGGACATTATTTTGAAGTTGTAAAACATTCTTTTGAAGGACATGATGATGTTTATTACTATGATTTAGAGTCTCGTATTAATATTTTGAATCATTATCGTAAATCTATGGTTTCTAGAGTTTATCAAGAAGATGGACTTGCGAAAGCTAAATTAGAATGTATGATTCAAAAGATTTCTTTAAAAATTTTAAAAGGTTTTTTAGAACATCAAGATTTGCCTATCTTTATTATTGAACTTAAAGATTTATTTATTAAAAGAGGTCAAATAATTGATGAGGTATATGATTTGATTGATAATCCGTTATTTCGTCATTATGTTACTTTAGGTGTTTCTTATAATATTTATCAAAGTCAGAAGGATGCTTTTTTGGAAGATTTTCATTTTGCTTGTATACAAGATTTTTCTCATATTAATGATGTTTATACAAAAGTAGATACTATATCGAAGGATGGAATATTTGATTATACGATTGTTTCTGATTGTAAGTATAAGGATCGTGATTTCTTTCTTCAGTATGAGAATGAGGCAATGGATGTTTTAGTTTTTGAGGAGGAGTAGTATGGATACTTATATTCGATTTTTATTTGAATTTATGTCAGTATTCTTTAAAGGTGTTGGTACTATTGTTGGGGGATTCTTTAATGGAATTTTACAGATATTTAGTATTAAAGACTATTTAAGTATTATTGAATTTTATCGAAAAGATTTTAATGGTGGAGAATGGGCTCTTGTTGTTGTTGCTGTACTTGTGATGATTGTTCTTATGGTTTTAATTGTTTTATTGATACTATTCTTTATTAAGAAGTATTTAAAATTTCGAAAAACTTTGGTAGAACAAGAATCTATGCTACAAGAGATTGCTACTTTAAATAATGAAGTTGCATCTCTAGTACAAGAAAAAGAAAAAATATTAGCAATGAAAGTATCTCAATTGGGATTAAAACCTGGTGATGAAGCAGTAGAGAATATTGAGGGAGATACGAGTAGTAGTGGAGAAGAAGCTAGTAGTGATAGTGAAGTTGTTGATGATGATCCTAATGTTCGTTTCTCTAAACTTCATTCTATTGATGTTCAATTTAAGGATTATAAAGTACAACAATATGGAAATACATTTACATTAGAAGAATTAGTAGAATTATTCAGAAACTTTGCAGCATCGAAATTAAGACTATATTATACAACGAATATGATACGTTTGTTTATATCAGGATTATCCGCAACTAAGTTAGTTATTCTACAAGGTATTTCTGGTACAGGTAAAACTTCCTTAGCATATGCTTGGGGTAAGTTTATCAAGAATGATGCAATTATTGCATCTGTTCAACCATCTTGGAGAGACCGTACCGAGTTATTTGGATACTTCAATGAATTTACTAAGAAGTTTAATGAAACAGATGTATTAAAAGGAATGTATTTAGCTGGATATACAGATGATGTTTATGTAACAGTACTAGATGAAATGAACATTGCGCGTGTTGAGTACTATTTTGCAGAAATGTTATCTATTCTAGAAATGCCTTCTCGTGATGAATGGATTATCGAGTTGGTTCCAAGTTCTTGGGATAATGACCCAGTTAAGTTAAAAGCTGGTAAATTACAGATTCCTGGTAATATGTGGTATATCGGTACTATCAATAACGATGACTCTACATTTGCTGTTACGGATAAAGTGTATGACCGTGCTATGCCTATTGATATTAATGATAAAGGACAAGTATTTGAACCAATTGATACTGATGCGATGAATATTAATAGTTCTTATTTAGAGGGATTATTTGCTGAGGCAAAAAGTAAATATCCATTAACAGAAGAGATGGAAAAGAAAATAAGTGATATGGATGATTATGTTATTAAACATTTCCGTATTGCTTTTGGTAACCGTATTGTTAAACAGATGAAAGATTTTGTTGCTACATATGTTGGTTGTGGTGGAACAGAAGTAGATGGAGTAGATTATTATATTGCAAGAAAAATACTTCGTAAATTTGAACAATTAAATTTAGCCTATATTCGTGATGAAATTGATCCGTTTATAGAATTTTTGGATAAAAGTTTTGGAAAAGAAAACTTTAATGAATGTAAGGAGTATTTATTAAGACTTAAGAAGATGGTTTAGTAGGAGGTGAGTAAGATGGATAATGAAGAGAAATTTGATCGTGACGAGGTCTTTATTAATAACTTAAATTCTACATTATTTGTAAGACGTGATTATGATTTAAAAGACTTTGATTATGAATGGTTAGATAAAATTGAAGAAATTTTACCTTATATTGATAATATTTTACGTAATCCAAAGCGTTTCATTATTAATGAAGAAGAAATTGTTAAAGTAGAACTTGCTCGTAAAGTAACAGTTGAATCTGTTATTCATCTTACTCAACATACAAATTTGATTCAAAAAATTGAAGATAATGGTGATGTTAAACCCTCTAAAATATTAAATATTAATAAAGAAGAGAGTTTAGATACTTATGAAAACCGTTTTATTCATACTTTACTAAATAATTTACGTATGTTTTTTGAACAAAGGGTAGAGGAAACTTCTGGTAGTTCTTATTGCTTAGATAAAAATATTTTACAGTATGAAGCAAATACTAGTGTTTTTGGGGAAAACTTAAAAATATCTATGGACTTAAGTGATGTTTCTAAGATTGTTAAAGAACATAGTGGTAGTAAGAATAATATGTCTTTTGCTGATCGAGTTCGTAAAGCAAAAACACAAATTGATGGATTCTTTGGAACAGAATTAATGGTTAACTTGACAAGATTACATGTTCCTCCTGTTCGAAGTCCAATTAAAAAGACTAATGTTATTTTGAAGAATCCAAACTTTAGAAAAGCTGAAGAGTTATGGAATTATATTCAGACTTTTGAAAGTAAAGATAAAAAAGAAAAGGAAAAAAGAGATTTCTTTGATAAAGGGGTATTAAAAAATGAGTATGATCAAGCTTTTTTGATGGCCTTTATTGCAAATAAAAATTTTATTAATAGTAGTTCTCAAGCTACAGAGACTGCGATAATTAATCAAATGATCCAACGATTAGTAGATAACTTGTTAGATACAGATCCTGATATTACAGAAGATAAATTACAGGAAATCTTTAATAAACAGATTAAATTGATTAAAGACAAAAATAAAAGAAGAGAAGAAAGTATTTATGGTATTTTCTCTGATCGATTCATTCGTGAAAATAGTAGTATGAATGAGGTATTAAAATTATTTAGAAATGAGGTATCAAAATGAAAGGATTATTTGATAATAAGATTTTTAAGCTTTTCTATACATTATTTAGAGTATGTTTTATTTTAATTATTGTATTGTATTTAAGTTTTATTATTGTTCAGAGATTATCTGGTAATAAAAGTATTTTTGGATATCGTTTGTTCAATGTTGCGACTGGTTCCATGACAGGAGTTTATGATATTAATGATGTTATCGCAGTTAAAGATTGGGATACTAAAAAATTAAAAGTTGGCGATGATGTTGCTTATCGTGGGGTACGTGGAGGATTAGATGGTTTACTAATTACTCATAGAATTATCAAGATTGAAGAAAAAGAAGATGGTAGTAGAATCTTTACTACTCAAGGTGTTAATGCTCCTGTTTCTGATCCAACAATTGAAGAGGGACAAATATTAGGAAAAGTTGTGGGAATTGTTCCTGTTATTACACAATTAAATCATATTGTAAAAAGTCAACTTGGTTTCTTTTTATTAGTATTCTGTCCTCTTGTTTTAGTGATTGTTTTAGAAGTATTACAAACTATTACAGAAATTCGAGTTGAGAAGAATGAAATTCAAAAAATAGAAAAAAATATCTCCGAGAAAAAGGAAAGTAAAAAGAAAGAAGATGCTAAGAAAATAGATAGCTCTGAAGATGAGGAGAAAAAACATTCTGAAGAAGAGAAAGAAAAAGTAGAAGAGAAAGATTCTTTTGATTCAAGAGATGAAGATGAAAATAATAATGATGAAGAGTCTTCTAAAGATGATCTTGATGTAGAAGAGCAATCTGATTTGGAAAAAGAAAATGATGATGAATCTGTTGAAGATGAGGAAAAGAATCATTCTGAAGAAGAAGATGAAAAAGTAGAAGATGTAGATGAAAATGGAGAAGAATCTCCAGAAATTGTTAGTGTATTTGATAGTACAAGGGAGTTATCAGCTGAACTTAGAGAAAAGATACATGTTACTCATGGAGACGATAAGAATTCGGAACCTTATGTTGAAGTTCCTACTATTGAAGAGGAAGAAGAAAAAAAAGATGATATAGAAGTTTTATAAAGAAAGGAATATTATGGAAAATCAAACCAATGAAGAAAAAATTGTTGCTTTAAGAAAAGCATTGTTAAAGCGTAAGTATTTTAGTATTTTTTTAGCACTTTTTACATTAGGTGTTAATATTTTCGCTTGGTTTGTTTTTACAACAACTGCGAAATTGGAACTAGATGCTACTGTAGCTTCATGGGATGTTCAATTTCGTGATGATTCCGGAGAAGAAATGCAAAGTTTTGTCATTGACATTACTAAAATGAAACCAGGAATGGCTGATTATACCAAAACAATTACAATCAATAATCGTAGTGATGTTGATGCAGACTTTATTTATGAAGTATCTTCTTTTGAATTATTGGGTTATTCTATTCAAATGAATGATCGTGCCGCTATGCTTAATTATTTAAGAAATAATTATCCGTTTAGTGTTCAGTTTAGTGCTAGTAAAGATGTTTTAGCAGCATCAGATGAAGTTCAATTTGATATTAATTTGACATGGCCATATGAAAGTGAGACAGAAATCTATTATAAGCAAGATGATGTATATGAGTATGAGCCATCATTACCGTATTATCGTTTATCTGGAGGTACTTATTCTTTGTATAATGTTCCAAATTCTTCCACTTATGAAAGTATGAAATCAAGACTTTATTTTGCAAAAGATGATGCCGATACCTATTTTGGAGAAAAGTGTCATGAGTATGAAGATGCTACTGGAAGGGCATGCTTAATTTTAAATCTTAAATTATTAGT